>NZ_FODY01000020.1 GCF_900110485.1 Propionispora vibrioides
ACATCCCTTTTTTCCCTGACATGACAAAACCTCCAGTCGTAATTCTATCCTACGACTGGAGGCTTTTTCTTTCAATGTCCGTTTTTCCTGCTCCGGTTCAAGTAAAGCAGGGGCTTTATTATGTCTTTAATTTATTGCTTATAAGCTCCGGTGCATTGCTGCAACAAGATCGTAACCGTTTCGTAGGCCGGTGCATCTTCATAGAGAATGGCATATAAACCGGCAAGCAGGGGGAGCTCTTTAAGAGAAAGTTTTTGCTCCTGCTCCAACTGCTTGGCCATAAGGTAGCCAAAACGAATTGCCGGATAGCCTTCTACCGTAATGCCTTCAGCTTTCATTTTTGCAACGGCTTGGCTGGCAGTCAGACCTTCGCCGATAACTTCGCCTAATGTGCGGTTTCGTCCGGCTTCACCGGTGACTTCCAGGTCGCCGACGCCGGGCAGTCCGTATACCGAAAACAGGCTGCCGCCCAGTGCCCGGGATAAAATGCCCATTTCAGCTACGGCAAAGGTGAATAAAGCTGATTTGGTATTGTTATGCAGGAAGCCTTTTCGCTTTTTGAAGCCTTCGGCCATGCCTAAACCCACGGCGTAGGCGTTTTTCATGGCAGCGCAGATTTCGGTGCCAATTACATCGGTATTGGCTTCCACCCGGTATACCGGTGTCATTAAAGTAGCTTGCAATTTCTTGGCTGCTTCCAGGTTGGCACTGGAATAGCAGACCGAAGTTGGTGACTCCCAAACTACTTCAATGGCTTTGCAGGGACCGCCGATAAATACAAATGAAATAGAATCCTTCAGTTCGGCAGGAAGCTTTTCTTTTAATATGTCCGGCAGCAATACTACGCGGCCGTCTGTAGCGTATTCAAAACCCTTAGTCACACTGCCAATGATCATACCTGGTTTTAGGTAAGGAACGACCCGCTCAAAAATCATGCCCAAAGCATCGGACGTAATTCCCATGATCACCATATCGGTATCTTCCATGGCTGCAGGAAGCTCTTCTTCCGAGAAGGGCTTAACTGCCTTTGGCAGGGGATACTTATGCTTTGGATGATCTTTGCCGTTCTTAAGGTCGCGTATGATTTTGTTGTCCAGTTCCGTACCCCAGAGCCGTACTTCATGGCCGTTCGTGATAAGCGGCACAACCAGTGCGCTTCCCATAGCACCTGCACCAATGATTGTTACTTTTGACATTTGTCAACACCCCTTTGTTCTAATTGGTGGAGTAAAAGAACAACAGATGACAAATGGTTCTTATCGCCTTTATCATAACAGATTCTATTAAAAATGCAATAGAGGAAATAAAGAGCCATATGGTCCCGAATGTGCCTGGATTGTCATAGAAATAGCCATTATGGCACAATATGTGTATAATGAAGTCCTGGAAACGGAAAAGAATTCTGATTATTTCCTATTATATATAACAATTAAAATTATTTAGAATTTTCGTGGCGGCATTTGTGCACACGATAAAAATAATTTTATTTAATAATAGCGGTGATAACAGGGGGATCCCGGATTTTGCACAAAATGTGTCAAGACTTGGCACGCCAATTGCAATATATAAGGGCGGTGGGGTAAATGCAACAGTTACAAGAAATTATCAATCAAGAGAACAAAAAAAATCCCCTGACTGATGAGGAAATTGCAAAAAGGTTAGGGATGGGAAGGAGTGATGTAGTCAAGTTAAGACGTTCCCTGGGGATTGGCAATTCCCGGCAGAGAATGAGAGAACCGCTGGAAAAAGCAATTCAGGAAATCATGGAAGTTTCTCCTGCTCTGTCCGAGCGGGCATTAACACAGAAATTAAATGAAGCAGGCTTTTGCGTATCGCGCCATGCGGTGAGTGACGTGTGGCAGCAGATCAAGGCAGTAGAGGTCATGCAGCCGGTTAATGGAGAGTTGGTTGAATCGTATGAACAGCAGCTTTCCGGAGGCAACATAGAAAAGCTGCAGACCGCCTTTGATGCGCTAATCGGTTCCCAGGGAAGTTTACGGACTCAGGTGGAACTGGCTAAGGCAGCCGTACTTTATCCGCCCAAAGGGTTGCATACCCTGATTGTTGGGGCGACAGGTGTTGGCAAGAGTGAGTTAGCCTACTGTATGCACCGGTTTGCTACGGAGTCCGGCAACAAGCCGGAAGATATGCCTTTTGTCGTTTTCAACTGTGCCGACTATGCTGAAACACCGCAATTATTAATGGCCCAACTGTTTGGCTATGTAAAAGGTGCTTTTACCGGTGCGGATGCCGACAAAGAAGGGCTGGTGGAAAAGGCTCATCATGGGATGTTGTTTCTGGATGAAATCCACCGTCTGCCTCCGGAAGGACAGGAAATTCTCTATTATCTGATTGATAAGAGGAAATTCCGCCGCTTAGGGGAAAGTGATTCGTTTCGTGAAGTCTCGCTCATGTTAATTGCGGCAACGACAGAAAATATTGAATCCTTCCTGTTATTGCCTTTCCGTCGCCGTATCCCTATGGTTATAGAATTGCCGGGTCTTGCCCAGCGTCCGCTGGAAGAACGGTTCCGGATCATCGTGAGTTTTGTCAGGGAGGAAGCCAGCCGGATTCAATTGACTATTCGCGTTGCGTATAATGCCGTTGTGGCTTTACTCATGTACGAATGCCATGGCAACATTGGTCAATTGCGTTCGGATATTCAGGTGGCGTGTGCCCGTTCCTTTTTAAAACACATGGTGCAAAAGGAAGATTTGCTGAAAGTAGAGATTAACGATCTGGCGCCTCAGGTGGTAAAAGGACTATTGTATTTAACGGAACAGCGTCATGTGGTAGAAGCCATTTTGCAAGGTGATCTGGAAATTTCTCCAATGGACCAGCAACGCTATTCTCTGCAGGAAACGACCTATTTATTACCTGGAGAGGTATACCAGGAAATTGAAGACAATTATATCAAAATGGAAAATCAAGGAATTGATATTTCCATTATAAACCGGGTAATTAGCGATGAGTTGGAAGTAAAAGTTCGTCAACTGATCAGGCAGGCGCAAAAAAATAAACGTAACTTAATCCGCCAGGATCTGGAGAAAATTGTTGGCGAAAAAATTATCAATGCTGTTGACCGTATGATCAAATTGGCGAAAACCCGTCTGCCGGAAATTGACGATAGCTTATTTTACTGTCTATCGACTCACCTGGCGGCAACTTGCGAGCGGTTGCGCATGAATAGTAAGCTGATTGTCAACCCGCAGTTTCAACAATTACAGAATGAATATCCGGCAGAATTTGAACTGGCTAAAAAGATGGTTCAAATTGCATCGTATTACCTGGGAGACGATTTGCCGGAAGATGAGATTGGCTTTATCACCATGTATCTGAAGGCATATGCCAAGAAAGACCCGTTGAATGAAGCGCATGTGGGTGTTGTTGTATTATCACATGGCCGGGTAGCGGAAGGAATGGTCCAGGTGGCCAACCGGCTTTTGGGTGTGGAGTATGCCAAAGCTTTGGAAATGCCTCTGGAAGAAAGTTCGGAGACTGCTTTGCAACGGGCGCTTCATATTGTCAGACAGGCCGACAGCGGTAAAGGGGTGCTGATGCTTGCTGACATGGGATCACTGGTGGGCTTCGGTAAACTAATTACGGATTCGTTGGGAGTCGTAACGCGCACTGTGACGCGGGTCAATACACCAATGGTTATTGAAGCTGTCCGTAAGGCCCTCTTACCGGATGCGGATATTGATGAAATTGCCAGTTCTTTGACATGGGATAACTTGAGCTATGAACTGGAGGAATATCATGGTACTCTGAAAAGCAAGCTGCCCGATGCCATTGTCAGCATTTGCCTGACCGGACAGGGAACTGCGGAATGGGTTGCCCGAATGATTGGCGATTATATGCCGGAAAATCTGAGACAGGTTAAACTGATCACGCTAGGGGCTCTGGTCGACGAGGATATGCAAAGCCGGCTGATGCAAATAAGTCAGGACTATAATTTGTTGGCGGTTGTAGGCACGATTAGAACAATTGTGCCGGGGATTCCTTTCATAACGGCAAAAGAAATCGTAAAGGGAAATGGTCTGGAAAAGCTTAAGAAAATTGTTCAACTGCGACGAGGATTTTCTGACAAGGTGGGAAATGAGCCGGTAAATACCGGTAGCCTGTTAAATGGATTGATTCATCCGGATCTGGTGCTTATCAAGCAACCTTGCCGCAATAAGAAAGAAGTACTGAATATTCTTGGCCAGCGGCTGATCAGGCAGGGGTATGTACGCGAACAGTATATTGTATCCATTCATGAGCGGGAAGCACTGTCTCAGACGGTGTTTCAGGAAGTGGCTCTGCCGCACGGCAGTCCGGAATACATCATAAAACCGGCGATTGCCGTTATGACGCTTCGGCAGCCGATTGAGTGGGTTGATGGGCATCAGGTAGAACTTGTATTTATGTTAGCTTTGAACAGCTATCAAAAAGATGCTTTTCGAAAGTTGTATGCACTGCTCAACGATGGTAGGCAATTGTTGAAAATGAAACAATCAGAAAATATAGAACAATTTATACGGGTGGTTACAGATGGGGACATGTTTTGAGTTTGATAGGGAAGTGATGGCCGTTTGTCTGGAGGCCAGCGATCAGGAAGATGTATTAAAAAAGATGGCGCAAAAATTGTATAACGCAGATTATGTGCTGGAGACCTACAGTGAGGCCATTATTTTGCGGGAGCGCAGTTTTCCAACCGGTTTGCCAACAGGCATAAACGGGGTAGCCATTCCGCATACCGATGTATGTCATGTAAAGGCTCCCATGATTGCGGTTGGAACGCTTAAGACACCTGTAGAATTTAAAAGTATGGGTGGATTAGAAGAGACGGTGCCGGTAAAAATCGTTTTTATGCTGGCAATGAATAGTGGCGACAATCAGGTCAGATTGTTGTCACAGTTGATGCAGGTTATCCAGGATCAGCATTTACTGGAACAACTGGCGGCAGCAAAGTCGGTCAGTGATTTAGTAAGACTGTTAAATGGAAAGATTTATTTATAGACAGTTGGGAGGAAGATGAAATTATGAAAACATTTCGGGTACTTACCGTGTGTGGCACGGGAATTGCCACGTCGACTGTGGCGGCTGAAAAGTGTAAGGAATTTCTAACGAAGCGCGGTTTAAGTGTAGAAGTAGTTGAGTGCAAAGCCGTAGAGGTTTCCGGGAAAATTCCGGTATATAACCCACATGTTGTGATAGCGACCACTCCGATCAACGATAGTGCTTTACACGGAGTGAAAAAATTTGTGGGGCTACCGTTTTTGATTGGCGTAGGCATGGATAAACTGGCTGATGAAATTGCCGATTATTTAAAAAGCTTAGAGTAGCATCCTGCTACTCCAAGCTTTGGAGCTATTAATACCTTTAATGCGGAAAAACTCTGATTAGCATAGATACTGAAATCAATATATTGGGAGGGTAATTTTGTGCAAATCATTAAATTTATTCTCGATTTAGGTCCAACGGTAATGATGCCGATTATTATTATGTTATTGGGTTTGCTGTTTCGTCAGGGATTTCCCAAAGCGTTTCGTTCCGGATTAACCATTGGTATTGGCTTTGCCGGTATCTTTCTGGTCATCGGCATGTTGACCAGCAACCTGTCTCCGGCCACGCAGGCCATGGTTACAAACTGGGGCCTTCATCTGGATGTTATGGATGTCGGCTGGCCGATTGCCGCAGCCATTAGTTTTGGTACACCCATCGTTCCGGCCGTCTTCGCTTTAGGCCTTTTTATTAATGTGATTATGCTGGCGATGAACTGGACAAAAACTATGGATATCGACTTATGGAACTACTGGCACTTTATCTATGCCGGAGCTCTGGTCATGTATTTGACGAATAGTGCCATTATGGGGATTATCGCATCAGGTATTACGATTATTATCATTCTTAAACTGGCTGACTGGACGCAGCCTTATCTGGTAAAAGTCTTTGATATGCCGGGGATTTCCCTGCCTCATACCGAGTCGGTTTCCTGGGCGCCGGTAGGTATCTTTTTAAACAGTCTCATTGATAAAATTCCCGGCATTAATAAAATTGATATCAATCCTGTGAAAATCCAGGAACGGTTTGGTGTTTTTGGTGAACCTATGTTGATTGGGTTAGTACTTGGTGCGTTTATCGGTTCATTAGCCGGGTATGATATAAAAGGTATTGTTCAACTAAGTGTAAATATGGCGGCTGTTCTGTTTTTGATGCCCCGTATGGTGCGGATTCTGATGGAAGGTTTGCTGCCCTTATCGGAAAGCGGCCGTGAATATTTAAATAAGCGTTTCCCGGGAAAAGAAGTATTTATTGGTTTGGATGCTGCAGTCGTTATCGGCCATCCTTCAGTTATGGCAGTTTGTTTGCTGATGATTCCGATTACGTTGTTATTGGCAGCTGTACTTCCCGGCAACCGGATTTTACCGTTTACCGACTTGGCCGGTTTGCCGTTCTGCCTCTTATGGGCCGTGGCGCCTACCAAGGGAAATGTGTTCCGTGGCCTGATTATCAGTACCATTTTGATGGTAGCTATCCTATATATTGCGACTGATCTGGCACCGGTTACCACGTTAATGGCCAAAGGAGTTAACTTCCCGTTCCCGGAAGGAACAGCAGCTATTTCCTCACTTGACGGTGGTGCCCACCTGATTCCTTACATTCTGTATAAAATCGTCGAACTGTTTCATTAATAGCAAATCCCTATAATTTAATATAATTATACCTCCAAGATCCGGCGGAAAGAGTATGCGTGCTACATACTTCTTCTGCCGGTCTTACTATAGAGGCGGTATGATATCTGAAGTTTTGTTGTTGCGATAATTCCAGAAGATGCTTACTGAAATACATGGATGTTTTATTAAATACATGGTACAATAAAATCGAATTTGTTAACTGTTTTTGTCATACCTATTGACACGCGAGTGCAGGTAAAAGCAGTGCTTGGTCAGAGCGGATTCCAGGTAAGCACTGATAAATGAGCTATCGGCCTGGCGAAAGATTTTTTCGACTGGCAAGGAAGCAAAACCGCAGGAATAGTACTGCTATTTCAAGGTTTTGCTGACGCAGTCAGACGAAAAAAGATCCGTCAGAATGCACAGCGCGAATTAAGCAGTGCTTACCTAGACAACAAGCATGATAATGGGAGGTTGCTTATGATTTATGAAATGATGCGGGCCATGGCCGGACCGTATGTTTGCAGTTTGGCAGACGTGTATATTGCTCACCAGGATATTTTGAATACCTTTGTGGTTGGTGGCGGCATTGCCTGGATTGCCTATGACCGGAAATACCGCTCGCATTTGAAGGGTGAGGAAAAGACCGATTTCTACGGTATGAAAATGCGGTCAAGACGGTCTGTGGCGGAAGCCGAACCGGAAAAAAAGTAATCTCTGTAACGGGAATATATGCTGTTTCTTAAAGTAATCTACTGATAATGATGTTTATTATGGTAGATTACTTTGTTTTATACATTCGGATGTTGCGATAGTAACGTAGATTTTAACTGCCGGAGGGATCACGATGGATTGGTATTTAGGCTATAACGGTCAGCAAGTTGGACCGCTGGATGAAAATGAGGCGAAACGGCGGGCTAAGGAAAACCCTGACGGTTTTGCCTGGCGGCAGGGCATGGCCGACTGGAAACCCATCGGGGAGGTACCGGAGTTGACCGCAGTACCTTCCGTGTCACGGCCGTCGTATGTACCGCCGCTGCAGCGGACTGCCCGGGCCGATGAAATTGACTATACGGTGTACGGGTCAGAAATGCAGTTTGTGGAGATTGAGCTGGACCCCGGGGAAAGTGTAATTGCCGAGGCCGGGGCCATGATGTATAAAGATAGCCGGATTACGATGAATACTGTTTTTGGTGACGGCTCGGAAGGGCGCGGTCAAGGGGGCTTTATGGGAAAACTGTTGGGCGCCGGAAAACGCCTGCTGACAGGGGAAAGCCTGTTTATGACGGTGTTTACCCATCAGGGCCAGGGAAAAGCAAAGGCCGCCTTTGGCGCGCCGTACCCCGGCAATATTATTCCGGTTCATCTGCCTGCGGTGGGCGGCACGCTGATTTGCCAGAAGGACAGTTTTCTCTGCGCTGCCAAGGGCGTGTCTGTCGGCATTTATCTGCAAAGAAAGATTATGACCGGCTTGTTTGGCGGCGAAGGCTTTATTATGCAGAAGCTGGAAGGCGATGGGATGGTCTTTATCCACGCCGGTGGCACCATTGTGGAACGGACGCTGGCACCGGGGGAGGTGCTGCATGTGGATACCGGCTGTGTCGTAGCCTTTGAACCGGGCGTGCAGTTTGATATCCAGCAAGCCGGCAATATTAAGACCTCGCTATTCGGTGGTGAAGGTTTATTCTTTGCAGTGCTTCAGGGGCCGGGGCGGATTTGGCTGCAGTCACTGCCCTTTTCGCGGCTGGCCGGTCGCATGCTGGCCGCAGCGCCACAGCGGGGCGGATCGCGGGAGGAAGGCAGCGTGCTGGGAACGACCCTATTGGGAGGAACGCTGCTAGGTGGCTTGCTGGGCGGTGACGATGAGGAGTCGTAATCGCCGGTAGGTGCGTCCTGTTGCCATGTGTCGCTCCTGGTATACTGTATTCTTTAAAGAATATCAGATTCTTGACGGAAATTTAGCTCAGCCACGTTTGACAATTGCTGTCTATGATGGTATTATGGCAATGGAAAACAACTTCATAGGAAAAGGTTAGGTGCCCGTGAGGGCTTAATAGGGAAGTCCGGTGTAATACCGGCGCGGTCCCGCCACTGTAATGAGGAGCAAGGCCAAGATGTACCACTGGGGTGTGAAGCCCTGGGAAGGTTTGGTCAAGCGATGATTCAGAGCCAGGAGAACTGCCTAACTGATAATCACCATTTGACCCACGAGCGATGGGGAGGGGATTTCGTGCAAACAATCTTTTTGCATAAATTCTTCCCGGCTTATCTGGCCGGGATTTTTTATTGACAGGATCTTGTTTCATCACTAAATCTTCCACCTCACGCGGAAGATTTTTTTGATATGCTCGCATTTCGCATAGGCAACGAAGTGCTGACATATAACTGTTCAAACTCACTATTATTTTATTTTTTCTGCCCGTGCGGGCTGAAATGTCCGTGTAAAAACGGATTCCTTTTTCCTCTGCGTAAGCGTAATGCCAACTACATTGCGCTCTTCACATATAAGAACTGTCGGAAAATATAGTACCTTGCGTCACCTAAACCCATGGACAATCTTGTAGTCTTTTTCCATCCCCCTTTGTTGTCGTCGCCTTACATATGTCCGATATGTGCGGCTTCTCCGCCTTGTGGGACGAAAAAATCCTTACAAGCTTAACCATGGTTTAAGTGACGTAAGGTACTAGCAGTTAGGCATTGCCTAACTGCTAGCCTTGTTCAGTCGCTTTATGGCGGTTAATGGTATTTTGCCTATAATTTTCCGGCAGTGGGTAGTGTGGACTTATGTTTATCAGTGGTATGGCTGACTGATTGCCAAAGTTGTGAAAAAAAGAACAAAAGAAAAGAAAGGATATTATACGATGACGACGGACAGTAAAGACAAGCTGGAAATACCCAAAGTGACATTTGACGAATTTGCGGCTCCCGGCTATGAAGCCTGGAAACAGGAAGCAATTGTTTCCCTAAAGGGCGGGGTATTTGAGAAAAAGCTTTTTACCAAAACTTATGAAGACATAGTGCTTGAGCCCATCTATACGCAGGAACATGTGGCGGCGGCAGGCCGGGTAGATGACTTGCCGGGAACCGGCAGCTATATGCGCGGCACCAGGGTAGACGGCTATTTAACCACCCCGTGGCTCATCACCCAGGAATGCAGTGAGTTTTTGCCGGGGACCTTCAATGAAGTGCTGCGCCATGAGCTGGATAAGGGCAGCACCGCCATCCATACCGTTCTGGATCAGAGTACCTGTCAAGGGAAGAGTTGTGACGGGGAGGAAGTTTTAACCGGACTGATGTTGTCGACCATTGAAGATGCCGATGATGCTTTTGCCGATATCGATTTAGAAAAATATTCTTTCCATATTGCCGCAGGGCCTTCCAGCGTACAACTGGTCGCCTTGCTGTCTGCCATGTTAAAAGCCAACGGACGTTCACCGGAAGTTCTTACCGGCTGCCTTGGTGCTGATCCGCTGGGAGCTTTGGTATCGCAAGGCAGCCTGCCTTGTTCCCTGGATGCGCTCTATGATGAAATGGCGCATCAACTGACGTGGGTAAGTCAGCACGCGCCGCAGCTTCGTACGATTCTGGTGGACGGCGCGGTTTATCATAACGGGGGCGCCAGTGATATTCAGGAACTGGCTTATTCCATAGCCACTGGCATTGAGTACATCCATGCTATGCAAATTCGCGGTGTCGATTGCAATACTACGGCCAAGCATCTGCGGTTCAGTTTCTCGTTGGGCGCCAATTTCTTTATGGAAATTGCCAAAATGAGAGCGGCCAGGATGATCTGGTCCCAGGTAGTGGAAAGCTTCGGCGGCGATAAGGACGCGCAGAAAATGAACGTCCATGCCAGAACTTCGGCGTTCACTAAAAGCGTCTATGATCCGTATGTGAATATGCTGCGGACCACAACGGAGGCATTTTCCGGTGTGGTCGGTGGTGTGGACAGCCTGCAGATAAGCTGCTTTGATGAAGCGATCCGTCCAGGGGATGAATTCTCCCGGCGTATTGCCCGCAACACGCAGATTATCCTGCAAAATGAGTGTAATCTGCGGCAGCCGGTTGATCCGGCCGGTGGTTCCTGGTATATTGAAACGCTTACCCAACAGGTTGCCGATAAAACCTGGAAACTGCTGCAGGACACCGAAGCAGCCGGCGGCTTGCTGAAGGCTCTGCGTCAGGGCATTCCGCAGCAGGCTGTACAGGAGGTGCTGGCCAAACGGTTCAGCCAACTGGCCAAACGGATCGACCGCGCCGTAGGCATCAACATGTATGCCAATGCCCAGGAAGTCCTGTTGAAACAGCAACCGGTCGATATGGCTGCCTTGAAGGAGCAGCATAGCAAGCGGGTAACGGAGTATTGCCGCGACATTGATCAAACCTTTTGCCAGGAACAATTAGCGAAATTAGCTGATGCTATAAGCGGTGAGCCCGGACAATTGGTGGAAGCCGTGATGCAGGCTTTTTCAGCCGGAGCCACTTTAGAACAGGTGACAGCGGCTCTGCGTCAGGATGAAACTGCCGAACCGTCTGTGACGGCGCTTGTACCGCATCGGTTTACCGAGCAGTTTGAGGCCTTGCGTCAAAAAACCGACGCCTATAAGGAACGGACTGGCGACAACTTAAAAATATTCCTGGCCAATATGGGACCCATTCCGCAGCATAAAGCCCGGGCGGATTTTTCGACCGGCTTTGTGGAAGTCGGCGGGTTTGAAGTACTGAAGAATGACGGTTTTGCCGATGTGGACAGCGCGGTAGAGGCGGCTCTTGCCTCGGGAGCAAAGGCAGTCATCATCTGTTCCACCGACGATACCTATCCGGAACTGGTACCGCCTTTGGCCAAGCAAATCAAGGCAGGTAACCCATCTATGCTGGTTATGCTGGCTGGAGCGCCGGCACCGGAGTTTGAACCGGTCTACCGGGAAGCCGGCGTAGACGAGTTCATCCATATCCGCGCCAATTGCTATAAGATACTTGACTGGCTGCAGAAAGCAGGAGGGATTGCCTAATGTATCAGAAACCTGATTTTACCAACATGTCACTGAAAAAAGAAAATGGACCGGCCAATCTGGCTGAATGGAAAAAGCAGCTTGAGGCTAAAACAGGCAAGTCTTTTGAAGAATTATACTGGCGGGCCATGGAGCAGATTGATGTAAAACCTCTTTATACTGAGGCCGATCTGAAGGATATGAACCACCTGTCTTATATGGCCGGAATTCCGCCTTTCTTAAGAGGGCCTTATCCCACGATGTATGTAACCCGCCCCTGGACGGTCCGGCAGTATGCCGGTTTCTCCACGGCGGAAGAAAGTAATGCCTTTTACCGTCGTAATCTGGCCGCCGGTCAGAAGGGGCTTTCTATTGCCTTTGACCTGGCGACGCACCGCGGCTATGACTCGGACCATCCCCGGGTTGTCGGCGACGTGGGGAAAGCCGGCGTGGCGGTCGATTCTATTCTGGATATGGAAATTCTCTTTTCCGGCATCCCCCTGGATAAAATGTCGGTGTCGATGACGATGAACGGTGCCGTTTTGCCGGTTCTGGCCTTCTACATTGTGGCGGCCGAGGAACAGGGTGTAAAGCAGGAAGTCCTGTCAGGCACGATTCAGAATGATATTTTAAAAGAATTTATGGTTCGTAACACTTATATTTATCCGCCGACGGCCTCGATGCGGATTATCGGCGATATTTTCGCCTATACCTCACAGTTTATGCCGAAGTTCAACAGCATCAGTATTTCCGGCTATCATATGCAGGAAGCGGGGGCCACCGCCGACATTGAGCTTGGCTATACGCTGGCCGACGGACTGGAGTACATCCGGACCGGGGTAAACTCTGGCCTGGCGATTGACGCGTTTGCGCCTCGGTTGTCATTCTTCTGGGCCATGGGTAAAAATTACTTTATGGAAGTGGCCAAGATGCGGGCTGGCCGCTTGCTGTGGGCTAAAATTATCAAGCAGTTCGGACCGAAAAGTTCGAAATCCATGGCGCTCAGAACCCACTCGCAGACTTCGGGCTGGAGCCTGACCGAACAGGACCCGTTCAACAATGTGGCACGGACCTGTATTGAAGCCATGGCGGCTGCTTTGGGGCATACCCAATCACTGCACACCAACGCGCTGGATGAAGCCATTGCCCTGCCGACCGACTTCTCGGCCCGGATTGCCCGGAATACGCAGCTTTATCTGCAGGATGAAACACAAATTTGTAAGGTTATTGATCCCTGGGGCGGCTCTTACTACGTGGAAGCTTTGACCGATGAACTGGCCCGCCGGGCCTGGGCTCATATCCAGGAAGTCGAAGAACTGGGCGGTATGGCCAAGGCTATTGACACGGGTCTGCCCAAAATGCGGATTGAGGAAGCGGCCGCCCGCCGTCAGGCGCACATTGACTCCGCCAAGGAAATGATTGTCGGTGTAAACAAGTTCCGCCTGGATAAGGAAGATCCGCTGGACATTCTGGAAGTTGACAATACGGCTGTACGGATAGCTCAGATCAAGCGTCTGGAAAAACTTCGTTCCAACCGGGACGAGGACCGGGTGAAGTCTTGCCTGGAGGCGATTACCAAATCGGTGGAAACCGGTGAAGGCAATCTGCTGGATCTGGCGATTAAGGCTACCCGGGCCAGAGCCAGTCTGGGGGAAATTTCCTCTGCCGTGGAAAAAGTCAGCGGGAGGCATAAAGCGGTGATCCGTTCCATTTCAGGCGTATACAGCAGTGAATTTGCCGATGAGGATGAAATTGCCGAAGTACGGAAAATGACCGATACCTTTGAAGCCAAGGAAGGTCGCCGGCCGAGAATTATGATTGCCAAGATGGGCCAGGACGGACATGACCGGGGTGCCAAGGTAATCGCTACGGCCTTTGCCGATTTGGGCTTTGACGTGGATATCGGACCGTTATTCCAAACGCCGGAGGAAACGGCCCAGGATGCGGTGGATAATGACGTTCACGTGGTAGGCATGAGTTCGCTGGCTGCCGGACATAAGACGCTGCTGCCGCAATTGGTGGAAGAACTGAAAAAGCGCGGCCGCGAGGATATCATGGTGGTAGCCGGCGGTGTTATTCCGGCCCAGGATTACGAATATTTGAAAGAACATGGTGCCGCTGCTATTTTTGGACCGGGAACCATTATTCCGGTCGCTGCCAGAAAGGTATTGGAAGAATTAATGAACCGTTTGGACTGGGAAGAGGCGTAACGATGAGTACCTATAAACCGGAGTGGACGCCGCAGGATGCGGGCAATGAATTTGCCTGCCGGGTCATGACCGGTGTGGCTGGCGGGCATGACGGCCTGCCGCAGGGCCGGCCCGAAGGACAGACGGCGGCTGCCGTAAAACGAAAAAAACTGACGGTCGAAGACTACGTGCAGGGTGTGCTGGCCGGTGACAGAGTCTTATTGTCCCGGGCTATCACCCTGATTGAAAGCAATGCCCCGGCTCATATGGATATGGCCCAGCAGGTGCTGCAGCAATTGCTGCCCTATGCGGGAAAGTCACTGCGGGTTGGCATTACCGGGGTGCCCGGTGCCGGCAAGAGTACCTTTATTGAAGCTCTTGGCTGCCGGTTGTGCCGGACCGGGCACAAGGTGGCGGTGCTGGCGGTTGACCCCAGCAGCAGTGTGACCAAGGGCAGCATCCTGGGTGATAAAACCCGGATGGAGAATCTGTCCAAGGAACCACAGGCCTTTATCCGTCCCTCGCCATCAGGCGGAACGCTGGGCGGCGTAACCCGGAAAAGCCGGGAGACTTTGCTGCTTTGTGAGGCCGCCGGCTATGATGTCATCCTGGTGGAAACGGTGGGGGTCGGACAGAGTGAAGTCACCGTCCGGTCTATGGTGGATTTCTTTCTCCTGATTGTGTTAACCGGTGCCGGCGATGAACTGCAAGGCATGAAGAAAGGTGTCATGGAGCTGGCCGATGCCATTTTGATCAATAAAGCCGACGGCGATAACAGACGGCGTGCTCTGGCCGCCCGGGTGGACTATGAACGTATTCTTCATTATCTGCGTCCGGCAACCGAAGGCTGGCAGACCAAGGCCTATACCTGCTCAGCGTTGAGCGGCGAGGGAATTGACGATATCTGGTCGGTGGTCTGTGAGTTCCGGGACAGGATGGGGGCTTCCGGTGTGTTCGAAGGACGTCGCAAGGCACAGACTCTTTCCTGGGTGTACTCTATGGTGGAGGAGCACCTGCATAATCTGTTTTTCCAAAATCCGGCCGTACGGGTCGGTAAGACTGCCGTGGAACAGGATGTTATCACCGGCAAGGTCTCGGCTACTATGGCGGTTAACCGGTTAATTGGTATGTTTGAGCAGTCATAATAGCCCGGTTGTCGTCAACGGATTGAAAAATCAGGCCAGTTGCGGAAGTTTCTTTTCGCACTGCGCCCTGAGCCGGTCCGGATTGGGCTGACAAGGGCAAAAAGATTGCCAAATAATAAATTGAAGAGGTTATCATAGAAGGAGAGGTGTCGCCTACAGGCGAAAGGTTCTTGGATAAGTTAAAAACTGTCTAGCCGGTGACTAGCAGGAGCACCAGGGTTATTTCTCCTGCAATTCAATGTATAAGGGAGTAGAAATAATGAGACTTAGTGGAAAGAAACTGTTGATTGCATCTGTGGTATGTGCTATGATGACGGGCTTGACGGCAACCGGCTTTGCCGCTTATCAGTTAAACCCGGAAGTGAAGGATGCCACTCCGGCCTTGAAACAGGCAGCGGAAATTGGTGTTCGCGTTTCGGAAACACCTTCGCTGCAGAACCTGGAAAATAAAGATGCTATTTTGGTTATGAGTTTTGGGACAACCTTTACTGATTCCCGCAAGGCCACCATTGAAAAAACGGTGGCAGACATTCAGGCGGCTCATCCCAATACCAAAGTGGTGCTGGCTTTTACTTCCCATATTATTGTTGACCGGATTCAGGCCAATGAAGGAATTAAGATCCCCACACCGGAAGAAGCTCTGGCCCAACTTAAGGCAGAAGGCTACAGCCGTATTGCCCTGACCTCGCTGGATGTCATTCCGGGTATGGAATATGCCTATGACACCGCTATTTTCGATATCTATAAGAGCCAGTTCAAGAAAATGACCCTGGGTACGACACTGATGTACTGGATGGGACAGGAAAACCAACGTGATGATGTGACTGAGGCTATGAAAGCCTTTAGTACTGAATTCCCTAAGACTGGCAAAAAGGATGCCGTCTTATTGATGGCTCATGGTACGCCGCATCCGTCCAATGCTTACTATGCCGTTATGCAGGACCGTTTAACTGAACTTGGTTTCAAAAATACCTATGTCTATTCGGTAGAAGGCTGGCCTCATTTGGACACAGTTATTCCTCAGTTGAAGGCACAGGGTATTAAAAATGTTACGCTGATTCCGATGATGATGGTGGCCGGAGACCATGCCAACAACGATATGGCTGGCAGCGAACCGGAATCGCATAAATCCATCCTGGAAAAAGAAGGCTTTAAAGTCACCCCGTACATCCACGGTCTTGGTGAAAACCAAGCTATCCGCAAACTGTTTGTCGACCGGGCTAATGAAGCGTGGGATGCCCTGGAAGCCGCAACTCCTGTGAAGGAAAAAGGCCATGGCATGATGATGAAATAAATTTGGCTATGCCCTCTCCAACTCTCCTTGCTGACGATAAAACGCCGCAGGGAGAGTTTTTTTAGTGAATTTTATATCGTTATCAGAGCAGGACAAACTATAAAGCATAGTGAAATAAGAAAACAGGTTAATGACTAAAAGAAGTAATAGGGACTGCGCAGCGGTAATGATTGATGAAACGGAGTTAAAAAGATGAAAATAGATGCAAGGATTGTCAGAAAACCATCGGAAGCAGTAGTACCATTGTCTGCCGGACAGACAGCAAACGATAGAAAAGCAATTTTGGTTGTGAGCTTTGGCACTACCTATCCGGAGGCCCGGCAAGCGGCCATTGATCAGGTAACAGCAAAGATCCGGCTGGCCTTTCCGGAATATACCGTACGTCAGGCGTTTACCTCGCGACGGGTCATTGAGCGGATTAACACCAGGGAAGGTATACGGTATTTGACCGAGGAACAGGCACTGGCTGCACTGGCTGAGGAGGGTTTTCGTGAGGTAGTTGTCCAGCCGCTGCACATGGAAGCCGGTTATGAGTATGACAAAGTGCGCAGAGTCGTGGAGACTTACCGGGATAAACAGGCTTTTGAAAATCTTTATCTGGGCAGGCCGCTTCTCTATTATGCCGGTCAGGAAGGCGTAACGGATGACTATTTGGCTGCCATACAGGCAGTACGCCGGACTTTTCCGCCAATCGGGCCGCAGGAAGCGATTGCTCTGTTGGGGCATGGCGGTTTGCACCCGGCCAATGCTGTTTATGCTGCCCTGCAGTTAAAGCTGCAGGATGCGGGAATTGGGCAGGTGTATGTATTTACCGTGGACGGCTATCCTGCCGTGGAAGATCTGATCAGGCGGCTGGCAGCCGATGGTGTCAGGAAAGTCACCCTTATTCCGTTGCTGCTGGTAGCCGGCGAACATGCCAGACGGGATATGGCGGGAGATGAGCCTGATTCTTTTCAGTCCCGGCTGCAGGACGCCGGCTTTGAAGTAAGCGTTTGTTTGCAGGGGGTTGGTGAGAACCCGGCGATTCAGGATATTTATGTCCAGCATGTTAAAGATGCTATCGCTGAGAAAAAGGACTTTTCCTGAATAGAAGAACTACCGGAGGGAAAGCTTTTTCAGAAGACGTAGTTAGCGGCCGTCCGGACAGGATAAACGGACGAAAGGGGTAAGCAATGAACATACAGGGAAAAGCGGTACTCATTACCGGCGGTACCTCCGGTATTGGCCTGGCGGCAGCCAGGCTATTCCTGGAGCAAGGCGCCGGAGTTGCCGTTGTGGGAAGGGACCGGAAGAAAGGCGAAAAAGCGGTACAGGAATTAGACTCATATGGGAAAGTCTGCTACATCGAAGCTGACGTGGCTAAGGTAGCTGATTGTCAGAAAGCGGTCGTCCAAACCTGTAAGGTTATGGGCCGGCTGGATATTGTCGTTAATTGTGCCGGTACCTATCAGGAGAAAGCCATTGAAGAGGTTAACGAGGATGATTATGAAGCGATCATGGATGTGAATATGAAAGGGACCTATTTTATTGCTAAGTTTGCCGTGCCGGAATTAAAGAAAGGCAAGGGCGGCGCCATTGTCAATGTCTCTTCCGATGCCGGGCTGCAGGGCAACTGGCTGTGTACTGCCTATTGCGCGGCAAAAGGGGCTGTCAACACTTTTACCAAAGCTTTGGCTCTGGAATTGGCGCCCTATGGCATCCGGGTCAATGCCGTATGCCCCGGCGATATTCATACACCTTTGCTGGAAAAACAATTAGAGCAGGCTGCGGACAGAGAAAGAACACTGCGGGATATGGCCGGTATTTATCCCTTGGGACGGCTGGGAACGCCCGATGAGGTGGCTCAGGTAATTTTGTTTCTGGCTTCGCCGCAGGCCGCCTTTGTTACAGGCGCGTTATGGTCGGTCGATGGCGGACTGACCGCCTGTTAAGGATTTGGCTGCCAAACAAAAGATAGAGAATACTGTATTCAATATTTAGCCTGTGTATACATTATATAGAAGGCTTTTTATTTGACTTCCTGTTTGCTGCATGATATGTTAAATGAGAAAGTTATGAATATACAATGAAATACGTAAAGAGGTAGGTGCCCTACGGGGCTTAATAGGGAAGTCCGGTGCAAGGCCGGTGCGGTCCCGCCACTGTAATGAAGAGTGACTCCAAAAAGCAAGGCCACTGGGATATTCATCCTGGGAAGGATTGGGGGAGCGATGACGCAGAGCCAGGAGAACTGCCTATCTGACAATCACCGATTGACCTGCGAGCGACGGGAAGGCGATTATAAGGGAAGTCTATATGCATAGGCTGTCTTTGGGTTGCCTCTTTTTAGGCATCCTGTATGGCGCTTTGAAGATAGGTTTCTTTTGTAATCAATTTTTTCGGCAGCAGGCGAGAGTTGATGACAAAAGAAACCTATTTTATGTTGTGAAGGGGGGACTCTGGTTACGACTGCCGGATTGGAGCGGGCAGTTGTTGTGGATTTTTATAATGAAATACGCAAAGAGGTAGGTGCCCTGCGGGGCTTAATAGGGAAGGCCGGTGCGGTCCCGCCACTGTAATGAAGAGTGACTCCAAAAGGCAAGGCCACTGGGATATTCATCCTGGGAAGGATTGGGGAAGCGATGACGCAAAGCCAGGAGAACTGCCTATCTGACAATCACCGATTGACCTGCGAGCGACGGGGAGGCGATTACGACGGAAAGTCTATACCCATAGGCTGTTTTTGGGTTGTCCGGAAACGGCTGGGAAAGCGGGCTTCCTTTGTAATCAACTTTTACGGCTGTGCGGTTGATCATAAAGGAAACCTGCTTTTTTTGCATAAATGAGAATACGTCCTTATTTTATGTTTGCCGGTAAACTGGCCGGAATATCGAATGGCGGTGAATATAAAGCTATGCCTGATACAATTTAATAGGGAGTCGCTGATAATTGGGGTTTGGCTGACGCAGCCGGACGGAAAAAAATCCGTCTGGACGGACGTGCAGTGCGAATAATTCAGTGGTTTCCTAGATGGACAGAACAAAGAGAAGTCCGAATAAATGTCTGAACGGCAGATGTTTATCCGGTTTTTTTATTTTTTCTATTAATTAATATTGCAGTCATACAGGGAGTGAAAACATGTCAACACTTAAGTCCGATGTCGTTATCATTGGTGGCGGTATCGTTGGTACGGCTATTGCCAGGGAATTAGCCAAATACCAGCTACGCGTTGTCCTGCTGGAAAAGGAACCGGAACTGGCCGCTGGCACCACCAAGGCAAACAGTGCCATCCTTCATGCGGGTTTCGATGCCAAACCGGGGACGCTGAAAGCCAGATTAAATGTACGGGGTAATGCTCTGTACCATGCGTTGCGGGAGGAGTTGTCCCTTGCCATCCAATGGATAGGTTCACTGGTTGTTGCTACTGATAAAGAAGAGCTGCAGACCATAGCGGAACTTTTGAACCGGGGAAACCAGAACCAAGTGCCTGGGCTGGCTTTGCTGAGCCGGGAGGAAGCGCTGACCAAGGAACCCGGCTTAGTGAACGCTGAAGGCGCGTTGTGGGCGCCTTCGACAGGAATCTTTCTTCCGTTTGATGCTGCGCTTGCGTTTGCCGAAAACGCCGCCCAAAATGGCGTGCAAATTCTCACAGAATGTCCTGTTACCAATATGGAAATAACCAATGGCCGGATTACCGGGGTCAGGACACCGCAAGGCTCGATTACAGCCAGCTATGTCATCAATGCCGCTGGACTTTATGCCGATACGGTCGCCCGTTTGGCAGGTGATAGCAGCTTTACCCTTACTCCGCGTAAAGGCGAATATATATTATTTGACAAAAACGCCGGACCCAGAGTGAATCACGTACTATTTCCCACACCAACCAAGCACTCGAAAGGTATTTTAGTTGCACCTACCGTACACGGTAATACTTTCATTGGACCGAACGCCCAGAATATGCCTGAGGAGGAGAATTTGGCGATAGCCGCCAAAGAAAATCTGGCGACAACCGCCGCCGGTTTCCAGGAAGTTATCACAGGCGCTAAACGTTTGTTCCCGGCTATACCGCTTAATGCATCGATTACCGAGTTTTCCGGTCTGCGGGCCGTTGCCGATAGCGATGATTTTGTGATTCGTCCATCAACGGTTGTTAACGGGTTAATTCATGCCGCTGGTATTCAGTCGCCTGGTTTGACGGCTGCTCCGGCCATTGCCGAGCTTGTCGCTGAACTTTTAAAAGAGTGTGGTTTGCTGCTGCTGCCTAAGAAAAAATTTATTAGCCATAATGAACCCAAAATTGTATTCCGTGAATTATCAAATGAGCAGAAACAAACGCTCATTCGTAAAAATCCATTATACGGACGCGTTATTTGCCGCTGTGAAACCGTTACCGAAGCGGAAATCGTGGCTGCTATTCATTCTCCCTGCGGGGCGAAAACGGTTGACGGTGTAAAAAGACGGACCCGCGCCGGCATGGGCCGCTGCCAGGGTGGTTTCTGTGGACCTAAGGTGGCCGCTATTCTGGCCCGTGAGCTGCAGGTGCCGCTAACCGCCATTCGTAAGGAAACGGCCCAGTCCTATCTGTTTTATGACAAAATTCCAGTTGATGCCGGAGGAAATCAAAGTGAAACAATTCGTTGACATAGCCATTATCGGCGGTGGACCGGCCGGCCTTGCCGCCGCTTATAGCGCTGCCGAACAAGGCGCCGAAAATATACTGATTATTGAACGCGACCGCGAATTGGGTGGTATTCTTCAACAGTGCATCCATAACGGGTTTGGTTTGCACCGGTTTAAAGAGGAACTGACCGGTCCCGGTTATGCCCGACGGTATATCCAAATGGTCGGACAGAAAAAGTCGATTCGCGTGATGCTGGATACCATGGTGCTTGATGTGCAGTCTGACAAAACAGTGATTGCCGCCAACCCACAGGACGGCTTATGCGAAATTCATTGCCGGGCCGTTGTGTTTACCATGGGTTGCCGGGAACGCACCCGTGGCGCCATCCGTATTCCCGGAGAGCGACCGGCCGGTGTGTTTACCGCCGGAGTTGCCCAGCGCATGACTAATATGGAAGGCTGTATTCCGGGAAAAAGTATTGTTATTCTGGGCTCCGGCGATATTGGCCTGATTATGGCCAGGCGGTTGACGCTGGAGGGCGCCAAAGTTGAGGCGGTTATTGAACTGATGCCCTATTCGAATGGTCTGACACGTAACGTGGTGCAGTGTCTGGAAGATTATCAGATTCCCTTGTATCTGGGACACACTATCACAACGGTAGCTGGCCGTGACCGGGTAACCTCTGTCACCTGCGCCAAGGTGGACGAAAATTTGCGACCGGTGGCAGGTACCGAATTTGACATAGCCTGTGACTGCCTGCTGCTGTCAGTCGGACTGATTCCGGAGAATGAGCTGTCGCAGCGGCTGGTGGACATGGACAAGGTGACCAGCGGTCCGGTGGTTGACCAGTACCGGCAAACCTCGGCACCGGGCTTCTTTGCGGCCGGTAATGTGGTGCATGTCCATGATCTGGTGGATTTTGTATCCGAGGAAGGTGCCATAGCCGGCCGGGCTGCTGCCCTGTATGCTCAGAACAGGTTACCTGTAGGTGAAATAACCGTTCAGCTAATTTCCGGCACCGGTATACGCACGGTGGTGCCGCAAAAACTCACCGTGTCGACAGAGCCTGCTCCGGCAAAGCTGTTTTTGCGGGTGAAACAACCGGCGCAAAAGGTTATTCTAGCGGTAGAAAGCAACGGTCAGACTCTACTTAGCCGCAAGTTGTCTGTTGTTAAACCGGGCGAAATGATCATGGTTGAAATTCCCGCCGCCAAGCTGGCCGGAATAGGACAGGAAATTATTATATCACTTAACCAGGGAGGCGAATGATATGAGTTATAAAGAAGAAAAACTGCATTGTATTGTTTGTCCGTTGAGCTGCAGCGGCAAAATTGTTTTTCAGCAAAATGAAATTACCGATATTAGCGGGTTTAGCTGCCCGCGTGGCATTCGTTATGCTCAGGAGGAAGTAACCGCACCGAAACGAACCCTGACTACCACGGTACGGGTGGAAGGTGGCGCGCTGCCTTTGCTGCCGGTTATTTCCCGTACTCCGCTGCCGAAGGAAGAAGTTTTGGCCTGTGCCCGCGCTTTGGCGGAAATTACCGTTACGGCGCCTGTTTTTGAAGGAGATATTATTACCGGTAATATACTAAATCTCGGCATTGATATTGTGGCCGCCAGAGATATTACGACGGCGGGAGCGCCGTTATAGGCGGAGTTTCATTGTAGAGCGATTGCGCTTTTTGTCCGGTATAGCATTGCTGCTGACAGGAAGAACGCCAAAACAGACTGGGGCCGTCGCACTAAGAGTAAGAGCCTTGTTCTTTGGTTCCCCGTTCGGCCTTTTCCGGAAACATACGTTCCGCAGGATGAAAAATTGCCGGCTTCCGTTAAGAAATCCGCGCTGTGCCCTTTGGGTATTTGTTTGAGCGAAGCGAGTTTACAGATTTTAGGAAGCCGGCAATTTTTCAAGTATGTTGGAGGACAGGCCTAGCCTTTTGGGTCCCTTTGTGGCAATGACAAAGGGACGACAAGCTGGTTTGCCACACCACAGGCTGTTATAAATAAATAAAAATCATGTTGTGACAGCCTCAGTCTATTTTTCGATCCGGAGCCGTGTTTTTGTATTGGAAAATTTCAGGGAAAAATATTGTATTCAATATTTACGCCGTGTATACATTATATACACAACAACTGATTTGACTTTTTTGCGGGTTCATGGTATTTTAAACAAGTAAGTTCGAAAAAGCACAATTGAATACGCAAAGAGGTAGGTGCCCTACGGGGCTTAATAGGGAAGTCCGGTGCAAGACCGGTGCGGTCCCGCCACTGTAATGAGGAGCGACTCCAAGGGAAAGGCCACTGGGATATTCATCCTGGGAAGGATTGGGGGAGCGATGACGCAGAGCCAGGAGAACTGCCTATCTGACAATCACCGGTTGACCTGCGAGCGACGGGGAGGCGATTACGACGGAAAGTCTATAGCCATAGGCTATTTTCAGATTGTCCTTTTTATGGATACCGAAAATAGTGCTGGGAAGATAGGTTTCTTTTGTGATCAACTTTTACGGCAGCAGGCCGGTTGATGGCAAAAGAAACCTATTTTTTATGGTAAGGAGAGATCGGTAAGCGAAAATCGGCACTGGGAATATGATTGAATGTTCCATAGTCCTATAAGAACCACATATGAAAAGAGGTAGGTGCCCTACGGGGCTTAATAGGGAAGTCCGGTGCAAGACCGGTGCGGTCCCGCCACTGTAATGAAGAGCGACTTCAAGAGGCAAGGCCACTGGGATATTCATCCTGGGAAGGATTGGGGGAGCGATGACGCAGAGCCAGGAGAACTGCCTATCTGACAATCACCGGTTGACCTGCGAGCGACGGGGAGGCGATTACGACGGAAAGTCTATAGCCATAGGCTATTTTCAGATTGTCCTTTTTATGGATACCGAAAATAGTGCTGGGAAGATAGGTTTCTTTTGTGATCAACTTTTACGGCAGCAGGCCGGTTGATGGCAAAAGAAACCTATTTTTTATGGTAAGGAGAGATCGGTAAGCGAAAATCGGCACTGGGAATATGATTGAATGTTCCATAGTCCTATAAGAACCACATATGAAAAGAGGTAGGTGCCCTACGGGGCTTAATAGGGAAGTCCGGTGCAAGACCGGTGCGGTCCCGCCACTGTAATGAGGAGCGACTCCAAGGGAAAGGCCACTGGGATATTCATCCTGGGAAGGATTGGGGGAGCGATGACGCAGAGCCAGGAGAACTGCCTATCTGACAATCACCGGTTGACCTGCGAGCGACGGGGAGGCGATTACGACGGAAAGTCTATGCCCATAGGCTAATTTCAGGCTGTCCTTTTTTAAGGATACCCGAAATAGTACGGTAAGATAGGTTTCCTTTGTGATCAACTTTTACGGCGGCAGGCCGGTTGATGGCAAAGGAAACCTATTTTTATTTGACTTAAGACAAAGATAAAAAGGAGAGAAGAGATACGCATGTTTACATTTACTGAAGAGCAGGAAATGCTTCGCCGTGCCGTACGCGAGTTTGTGGAAGCGGAAGTGGCTCCTAAAGCACAGGAATGGGATGAGCAGGATCATTGTCCGGCAGAACTGTTTCCCCTGCTGGGCGATATGGGGATAATCGGGATTTTTGTGCCGGAAGCGTATGGCGGCGTAGGCTTGGGCTACGTGGAGCGGGTTATCTGCCTGGAAGAACTGGCCCGCCACTGTGCCGGTCTGGCGATTACGGTGATGGCCCATCAACTGTGCATGGGCGGTGTCATGAACTATGGCACAGAAGAGCAAAAGCAAAAGTATTTGCCTGATCTGGCCAGGGGCAGAAAAATCGGGGCGCTGTCACTGACGGAAGCTACCGGCGGCTCTAATTTCATGGGACAGACGGCTAATGGGGAATGGAAAGACGGTCAGTGGGTGCTCAATGGCCGTAAGTGTTTTATCACCAATGCCCACCTTGCCGATCTTGACCTGTGGACGGTTGTTACCGGGAAAAATGCCAAAGGCCGGCCTGAACTGAGTGCCTTCCTGATTGACCGGGGAACGCCGGGGCATACGCCGGGAAGAGCCGAACACAAACTGGGCATGCGCTCGTCTAACACCGGTGATGTAAGCTGCGTCAATGTCCGGGTGGATGCTTCCCAAATGCTCGAGCAACGGGGCAAAGGTGCCAAAGTGGCACTGAGCACCATTCAGGAAGTAGGCCGTGCCGGCATGAGTGCTATTAATCTGGGGATTCTGCGTGGCTGCCTGGAGGAAGCGGTCCGGTTCTCCAATGAGCGGATTATCTATGGTAAGCCGCTGCACCACATGACCAATATCCAGTTTGCCCTGGCGGAAAACCGGCTGGATTATGAAACGGCCCGTTTGCTGACCTATCGGGCTGCGTCAATGAAGGACAAAGGCGTCCCTTGTTCCGCCGAGTTTGCCATGGCCAAATATGCGGCTACCGAAGGAGCAATCCGGGCGGCAAAACGGACGATTGATCTCATGGGCGGTTATGGCGTGATTAATGAATATCCCGTAGGGAGATATTTAAGAGACGCCCTGGCCGGTTCGACTGCCGGCGGGACTTCAGATGTTCTGAAAGTGGTCATTGCCGGTGAAACGGTGAAACAGTAGTTCCCTGGAAGCTTAATTTATATCAGGCATAAGGAGAGATTGTTATGGGACTAAACATAGCGGTGTGTATCAAATCGGTACCCGATCCGGCTTATTACGATAAGATCAGCATTGATCCTAAGACGAAAACTATTACCCGTAAAGGAATTCCGGCCATTATCAGCCCGGGAGATAAGCACGCTTTGGAAGCGGCTCTGCAGCTAAAGGATCAATATGGCGGTACAGTTACCGTCATTGGCATGGCGCCGCCGGAAGCGAAAAGGGAATTGTTCGAAGCACTGGCCATGGGGGCCGATGAAGCCGTGCTCTTAAGCGACCGGGCTTTTGCCGGTGCCGACACGTTGGCCACTTCGTACACTCTGGCTCAGGGGCTAAAAAGAAATGGCGACTTTGATCTGGTGCTGACCGGTACGGAAAGTGCCGATGGCGCCACCTCGCAGGTACCTGCTCAGTTGGCCGAGTGTCTGGGAATACCGCATTTGTGGAACGTGAAGGAGTTTGCCCTGACGGAGCAGCGCAAAATTCAGGCTAAAGTCAAACTGGAGGCGGCTACCGGCGAATACCTCATCACCTTGCCGGCGTTACTGGCCGTTTCACGGGAAGTCAATAAACCCCGTTATACCACCGCTTTTGGCATCGTCAAAGCCAAGGGGAAAAAATTGACCGTTATTGACAACCGGGAACTGCAGGCTGATGCGAAAAAAATCGGTCAGCAAGGTTCACCGACCTGGCCGGGCGATATTTTCATCGCTTCCCTGTCGCGCAAGGGCCAGGCCCTGACCGGCACGCCGGAAGAAATCGCGGCCAACCTGATCGAAAAAATACGTGCGGCCGGTATTACTCCGGTTGTTGCTAAGGAGGCGTAAGAAATGAAGCAGAGCTATAAGCGGGAAGATTACCGCGGCATATGGGTTATCGCCGAACAGGACGGTGACCGCATCAGCCGGGTGAGCTTGGAGCTGTTAACTAAGGCCAGAGAGTTAAAAGAGCAAGGAAAGCTTGCTGAACCGGTGACTGCCGTGCTGTTAGGAACTAACCTGGCGGACTTTCCGGCCAAGCTGGCGGAAGCCGGAGCGGAAGCTGTTATTTTAGTAGATCATGCCGCGCTGCGTTATTTCCGGAATGAAGCCTATGCGCTCATCATTAAAGAACTTGTGGAAGAAAGAAAACCGTCGGTGATTCTCATGGGCGCTACGGCAGCCGGTTCGGATCTGGCTCCTACGGTGGGAGCTAAATTGTGGACTGGGGTGGCTGCCCACTGCGTGGATTTGAAATTAAATGACCAAGGCAATCTGGTGGCTGTGGTACCGGCCTTTGGCGGCAAAGTACTGGGCGATATTTTATGTCCCGAACTCCGGCCGCAGATGGCAACTGTCCGTCCCGGCATTTTGGGCAAAGCGCTTTGTTTCCCTCATGACCACTATCAAGTGGAGCATCATGATCCTGCCGCTGCCTTGGTTAAGGACAAAGGGCTGGTACAAGCGATTGGTGTCAGCTATGAACCGGTGCAGGGCGTACCTTTGGAGGAAGCGGAAGTTGTGGTGGCCGGCGGCTTTGGCGCAGCCACCGAAGAAAACTGGCAGTTGGTTGAAACGCTGGCCGGCGTGCTGGGCGGCGCCGTGGGGTGCACCAGACCGCCCCTGGATGAAGGCTGGGCCAGAGACTATCAGATGATCGGCACCAGCGGCAAATCGGTGCGTCCCAAAGTGTATATCGGTGTGGGGATTTCCGGTGCCACCCATCATGTCTGCGGGATGAAAGATGCCGGGCTGATCATTTCTATCAATAAAGATGAGAAGGCTCCTATTTTTGAAGTATCCGACATTCGCGTTACCGCCGATGTGGCAACTATTTTACCGCTGGTCATTGAAGGACTGCAGAAAAATAGCCAGGATGAGGTCTGCCGTCTGGCATAAGGCCGGCTAAGGAGGGGAAAAGACGTGCAGTTTGAGCTGAGCAAGGAACAAGAAGCATGGCGCCGGTTGAGTCAGGAGTTTGCTGTGAAATATATTGCGCCTACCGTGCAGGAACGGGATGAGGCGGAGGAATTTTCCCGCTCGTTGTATGATGAGTTGGGACTGCTGGGGCTTACCGGGATTTGTTTCCCGGAAAAGTATGGCGGTCGCGGCGGCGATTGTCTCAGTTATATCCTGGCAGCGGAAGAGCTGGCCAAGGTGGATGACAGCCTGGCGGTGTCGCTTTCAGCTTCCGTTATGCTCTGTCAATGGCCGCTTTACCAATATGGCACGGAAGACCAAAAGGAACGGTATCTGAAACCGCTGGTGGAAGGAAGGCGGCTGGGGGCTTTTGCGCTGACCGAACCGCAGGCAGGTACTGATGCGGCCGGGCAGCAGACCACAGCCACCCGCCAGGGCGACGGCTACCGGCTGCGGGGCAATAAGATTTTCATTACCAATGGCGGTGAGGCGGAAACCTATGTCGTATTCGCCATGACCGATAAAAGCAAGGGAATCAAAGGAATCAGCGCTTTTATTCTGGAAAAGGGCATGCCTGGCTTTATCTTTGGTAAAACCGAGCGGAAGCTGGGCATCCGCAGTTCGGTGACCAGGGAATTGATTTTCCAGGATGTCTATGTACCCGGAGAGAATTTGCTGGGAGCCGAAGGGCAGGGCTTTAAGATCGCCATGACGACGCTGGATGGCGGACGCATCAGCGTGGCGGCTCAGGCTCTGGGGATTGCCCAGGCCGCGCTGGATTATGCGCTGGCCTATGCCAAGCAAAGAGAGCAGTTTGGCAAACCGGTCGTTGCCAATCAGGGAATTTCCTTCTTATTGGCCGATATGGCGACAAGAGTGGAGGCGGCGCGGCTGCTTACTTATCAGGCGGCGGCCGCCAGAGACTTGGGGAAGTCCTGCGCCAAGGAGGCGGCGATGGCTAAGCTGTTTGCCTCCGATATTGCTATGGCGGTAGCTACCGATGCAGTGCAGATTTTTGGCGGCTATGGCTATCGGCGGGAATTTCCGGTGGAACGTCTGCTGCGCGATGCCAAAATCACCCAGATATTTGAGGGAACCAACCAGGTGCAGCGAATGGTTATTGCCGGTGCATTGCTGAAAGATTGAAAGTACGACTTAATTATAAAACATACGTAAGGAGAGGATTTAAATGGAAGGAACTATAGACATTTTGATGGCGAAGGCCAAGGCGGCGCAGAGCGCCATTGAGGATTACACGCAGGAAGAGATCGATCAATTGGTAAGGGTCATTGGCCAGGTGGTCTATGACAATGCCGAAATGCTGGCGAGAGAGGCGGTAGATGAAACCGGTATGGGTGTCTATGAAGACAAAGTAGCCAAATGCCGGGGTAAATCGCAAACTATCTGGCACAACCTGAAGGATAAGAAATCAGTAGGCATTATTAAAGAGGAACCGGAAAAAGGTTTGCTTTATGTGGCGAAGCCTAAAGGCGTTATTGCTGCGATTACTCCAACCACCAACCCGGTTGTTACGCCTATGTGCAATGCCATGTTTGCCTTAAAGGGCCGGAATGTTATCATCGTGGCACCCCATCCCCGCTCGAAAAAATGTTCCGCTCATACGGTGAATTTAATGCGGAACGAGCTGAAAAAACTGGGTGCTCCGGAAGATTTGATCCAGGTGATTGAGGAGCCGACGATGGAGTTGACCCAGGAATTAATGAAGGCTGCCGACGTAGTGGTTGCTACCGGCGGTATGGGTCTGGTCAAAGCTGCTTATGCCAGCGGTAAACCGGCCTACGGCGTGGGCGCCGGCAATGTGCAGGTTATCGTCGATCGCGGTTATGATTATGATCAGGCGGCTAAGGATATTATTGCGGGCCGTAAATTTGACAATGGGATTATTTGCTCCGGCGAACAATGCATTATTGCGCCGAAGGAAGATCATGTAGCTGTCATGGCCGCTTTTGAACGCAACGGCGCTTACTATATTCAGGATGAATCCACCGTTGATAAGTTTAGAAAAATCATGTTCCCCGAAGGAAAAATCAATTCGGCGCTGGTCGGCAAGTCGGTGCAGTACATTGCTGATGCTGCCGGAGTCAGCGTGCCGGAAAATACGAAGATTATCGTTTTGAAACCGCAGGGACGGGGTACGGCAGATTTATTATGCAAGGAAAAAATGTTCCCCATTATGATTACCCTCCCCTACGATACCTTTGAAGAAGCGGTTGAAATCGCCAACACCAATCTGCTTTATGAGGGAGCCGGTCATACGGCAGCCATTCATTCCCATAATGAAGAGCATATCCGCCAGGCCGGAGCTGTGCTGCCGATCAGCCGCCTGGTAGTCAATCAACCGTCTTCCACCGGTGCCGGCGGCAGCTTCTACAACGGCTTTAACCCGACGACTACCCTGGGTTGCGGTTCGTGGGGCAATAACAGCATCTCTGAAAACCTGAACTATGAACATTTGATTAATGTATCCCGCATCGGCTTTTTCATGAAAGATACTACCATTCCCACGGCCAAAGAAATCTGGGGCTAAGTCAGGAATTTGCTGATTTAGTAAGCATACCGGCACGACGAGAGATTTTTTCGCCTGACAAGGAAGAAAAACAGCAGGAGTCTCATCGCTTTTTAAGTTTTTTCTGACAAAGTCAGGCGGAAAAGATCCGCGTGATGCATCTGCGAATAAATCAACGGTTTCCTAAATAAAACAGGAGGTTGATAAATATGGTACCTTTTAGACTGGTTCCCCGTATCGCATTGCATTCGAGCTTTGCGGAATTTATTAAGGAATTTCAGCTTAATGGCGAGGACTTAATTGTTACTAACGAATTTATTCAGACCGGAGTGAAACCGGCCGATTTGGCGGCCCGGGTTGTTTTTCAGGAACGGTTTGGTACAGGCGAACCTTCCAATGTGATGATGGACAGTATTTTTCAGGAAGCGCGCCGTCAGCCTTATAAACGGGTCATAGCCGTAGGCGGCGGTACGGTCATCGATGTGGCTAAGTTGTTGGCTTTGGGCGGCAACGGCAGCACGGTGGATTATTTTGAAGGGCGCATCCCGGTGGAAAAAGCCAGGGAACTGATTATTATCCCGACAACCTGCGGGACCGGCAGCGAAGTAACCAACATTGCCATTATGGAGATCAAAGAACAGAAGACAAAAAAAGGGCTGGCGACAGATGCGATTTTTGCCGACTATGCTGTTCTAATTCCGGAACTCTTAGCGAGCCTGCCTTATCAGGTATTTGCTACCAGCTCGATCGACGCCCTGATTCACGCGACGGAATCCTTTGTGGCACCGGGATCAAATCCTCTGACCGAATTATATGCCATACAGGCCATTGCCATGATTTTGCAGGGTTATAAGACCATTGCTGCGGAAGGGAAGGACTCTCGGCGGGAGCTTATGGGAGACTTCCTGCTGGCCAGCACTTATGCCGGCATCGCCTTTGGCAATACCGGGGTTGGGGCGGTGCATGCCCTGTCTTATCCGCTGGGCGGCGTATATCACGTGCCGCATGGCGAAGCCAATCAGCAGATGTTTACCACCATCTTCCGGGCCTATAAAGAAATCAAGGCGCAGGGGAAAATCGAAGCGTTGGAAGAAATTCTGGCGCACAATCTAGGCGTCTCGGTAAATGAAGTATGGCCGGCTTTTGACAGCCTGTTGGAGGCTATTCTCCCCAGAAAACCGCTCAAGGCATACGGTATGAAAGAAGAAGATATTGTGCTCTTTACCGACAGTGTCATAAAAAATCAGCAGCGGTTATTGAAAAACAATTATGTTTCCTTGTCCAGAGAGCAGATGATCGCCATTTACACCGAGTTGTACTAGATGCTGTTTAATGAACCTGTCGTTATGACGAATAAATTTTTCGCCTGACAAGGAAGTAAAGCCGCACAGGCTACTTCAAAGATTTTCTAACATGGCCTGACGAAAAAAGATCCGTCAGAACGTGCAGTGAGAATAAATATTTTTTACCCGGGGCGTGTCTTGAAACTAACGGAATGATCCAGATAAGAGACACGCCCGAAGGAACCACTGAAATAGACAAAAATAAGGAGGGTTTTACTATGGCGTTGAAAACACCGGAACAGTACGAGGAAAGTTTGCGCAAACTTAAGCTCAAGGTATATCTGCAGGGAGAATTGGTGGAAAACCCGGTAGATCATCCGATCATCCGGCCGTCGATGAATTCGGTGAAAAAAACCTACGAACTGGCCCAGAAGCCGGAATATGCCGATCTGATGACGGCTGTATCCCATTTGACGGGAGAAAAGGTCAACCGTTTTTGCCATTTGCATCAAAGTACCGGAGACCTGGTGAATAAAGTGAAGATGCAGCGTCTGCTGGGTCAGCAGACTGCAGCTTGCTTCCAGCGCTGTGTGGGCATGGACGCGATCAATGCCGTGGACAGTGTAACCTTTGAGATGGACCAAAAATTAGGCACTAACTATCATGAACGGTTTAATCAGTTCTTGTTGAAAATGCAGCAGGAGGACTGGACGGTTGACGGTGCCATGACCGATCCCAAGGGTGACCGGAGTCTGGCCCCCAGTAAACAGGCCGATCCCGATCTCTATGTTCATGTTGTGGAAAAGCGGCAGGATGGCATTGTGGTTCGCGGTGCCAAGGCGCATCAAACAGGCGCGATTAATTCCCACTGGATCTTGGTTATGCCGACCATCGCCATGGGCAAGGATGACGCCGAGTATGCGCTTTCCTTTGCTGCACCGGCTGATGCGGAAGGTATCTTTTATATCTATGGCCGCCAGTCCTGTGATACGCGGAAGCTGGAAGGCGGCAAGATTGATGTAGGCAACAGCGAATTTGGCGGCCATGAAGCACTGATGGTATTTGATGATGTGTTTGTTCCCTGGGAAAACGTGTTCATGTGTGGTGAAGCTGAATTTAGCGGTCTGTTGGTCGAGCGGTTTGCCGGTTACCACCGTCAAAGCTATGGCGGCTGTAAGGTTGGCGTAGGTGACGTCCTGATTGGGGCTGCCGCCGTGGCTGCCGAGTATAACGGCGCGGCTAAAGCTTCCCATGTGAAAGATAAGCTGATTGAAATGACCCATTTGAATGAGACCTTATATGCCTGCGGCATTGCCTGCTCGGCGGAAGGCCATAAAACGGCATCAGGCAATTATCTGATCAACCTGTTGCTGGCCAATGTCTGTAAGCAGAATGTTACCCGCTATCCTTACGAAATTGCCAGATTAGCCGAAGATATTGCCGGCGGTCTGATGGTTACCATGCCGTCGGAAAAAGATTTGCATAATCCTGAAATTGGCAAAGTAGTGGAGAAATACTTTAAGGGTGTGTCTGATGTGCCGATGGAGCAGCGGATGCGGATTTTGCGTCTGGTGGAAAACCTTACCCTGGGTACGGCGGCGGTCGGCTACCGGACGGAATCGATGCATGGAGCCGGTTCACCCCAGGCTCAGCGCATCATGATTGCCCGCCAGGGTAATCTGGAGCAGAAAAAACAACTGGCTAAAGCCATCGCGGGAATTACTCAGGACAAGGCTAACTGAGATGAGTGAGAACGCCCTGGAAGATAAGCTAAAGCAAGTTATGGATGAAAAAGTTCGTCCTTTATTGGCCGCACATCAAGGGGATATCCAGGTAGTGGATGTGAAAGCCGGCATCGTAACCGTAAGACTGACCGGGGCTTGTGCAACATGCCCCGGTTCCCGGTCTACAGTGGCCGATATAGTGGAAACACAGATAAAAGAAGCCCTGCCGGAAATAAAGAAGGTCGTGCTGGTGGAGCAGTCGGTTAGTTCTGAACTGATTGCCGAGGCCTTACGGCTGCTAAGACATGAACGGTGAGGGTGGGGGAAGAGGGGAAACAGTCATGAAAACCTGGCAGGAAACATATAAAAATAAAATTATGTCACCCCGGCAGGCGGTACAGGCGGTTAAAAACGGTGACCGGATTGTGGTCGGTCATGCCTGCGGCGAGCCGACAGTATTGGTCGAGGCGCTCACTGAACGGGCACCGGAATTGGCAAACGTGGAAATTGTTCACATGGTGGCGATGGGGGATGCTCCTTATGCCCGACCGGGCATGGAAGATAATTTCCGCCATAATGCTCTGTTTGTCGGAAAATCAACCAGAAAGGCTGTGGAAGAGCAGCGGGCCGACTATACTCCCTGCTTTTTTTCTGAGATACCGCGGCTGTTTAAAAATAATATTCTGCCGGTTGATGTCGTCTTACTGCAAGTAACGCCGCCTGATGCCGACGGCTATTGCAGCTACGGGATTTCCGCCGACTATACGGTAGCAGGAGCGGAATGCGCCAAAACGGTCATTGCTCAGGTTAACAGCCGGCTGCCCCGTACCGGTGGAGCCAAGCTTTCTGTTCGTGACATCGATATTCTGGTGCCGCAGGACGCGGAGCTGATTGAACTGCCGCCGCCGGTCATTGGCGAGGTGGAAAAAAGAATCGGTGAGCAAATTGCCAGTCTGGTACCGGATGGGGCGACACTGCAATTGGGTATTGGCGCGATTCCTGATGCTGTTTTACTGTTTCTGGGCAATAAGAAGGAGCTGGGCATCCATTCCGAAATGTTCTCCGACGGTGTCGTGGCGCTGGCGGAAGCCGGAGTGATCACCAACCGGCAAAAGACCCTTAATCCCGGAAAATTCATTGCCACCTTTCTGATGGGAACGAGAAAGCTCTATGATTTTGTGCATAACAATCCGGCGGTGGAACTCCACCCTGCCGATTATACCAATGATCCCTTTGTCATTGCCCAGCATGACCGGATGATCTCCATTAATTCCGCTTTGCAGGTAGATCTGATGGGCCAGGTCAATGCGGAGATGATCGGCAGCAGGCAGTTTAGCGGTATTGGCGGTCAGATTGACTTTATCCGCGGCGCCGGTCGTTCCAAACAGGGTATTTCGATTATTGCATTGCCGGCGACGGCTGCCGGCGGGAAAATATCCCGCATTGCCTGTGCGCTGGATGAGGGAGCTGCCGTATCCACTTCGCGTAATGATGTGCACTATGTTGTTACCGAATACGGCATGGCCGATTTGCGGGGAAAAACGCTCCGCCAACGGGCAGCGGCATTGATTGCCATTGCTCATCCGGATTTCCGGGCAGCATTAACGGAACAGGCAAAGCAGAAAAAGCTTCTTTAAGAAGAGGATTGAAAAGGCCGGTTGGCTGCCAACAGAACGAAGCCGTAAAGGAACCGCTGATTTAATGAGCCTGCCAGCCTGGCGAGAGATTTTCTCGGCTGGCAAGGAAGTAAAACCGCAGGAATAGCGGCCCCTATTTCAAGGTTTGGCTGACGCAGCCAGTCGGAAAAAGATCCGCCAATGGTTCGCCGACTTTGAAAGTACAAATTAATTTGCGGGAATTTTTTCGTAAGGCAAGGCGGAGGAGACGCACCTATCGAACATAGGTAAGTCGACGACAACGAGGCCTTGCGGAAAAAGGACCATAAAGGAATTGTATTTTCAGAGTTGGTGGACCACTAGCTGCGTGGTGTGAATAAATCAGTGGTTCCTGAAGGAGGAACAGGATGAAAAACAGTGCGTTAACCCGCTGCCATTATGTATCGGGGAAGAAAACAATCAGTGATATTGGCCGATATATTGCGCTTACCGGCAGAAAAGCCCTCGTTTTAGGAACGCAGAGCAATCTTGCCGCTATCAAGCCGTTACTGGCTGATAGCTGCCGGTTGCATCAAGTGGAGTTTGTCATGGAACGGTTTAATGGTCATGATTCCAGACAGGAAATTAACCGAATGGTTGCCCTGGCCATATGCAAGGTAAACGCCAGCATCATTGTTGCGATTGGCAACGGCAGGGTGGCAGCCATCGGCGAAGCGGTGGCTGGATTGGCTAAACTGCCTGTTATGGTGATTCCGGTGTCTGCTGTGACTGAAACCTTTTTTCCGGGAGAACTACCGGAACCGACTCAGTATGAACGAAGTTTTGGCTAATAAAAAAGTAAGGCGAGGATAATCTATGGCAAATATTAGTGAAGCTGTGAAGATTAGGCGGGAAGTCTTAAAAGAACTGGCTAAGAAGGCTTTTGACGGGACGCTGAAGGATACTGTACGGGATATATTGTATACAGTTGTGACCGATGATGGACCAAGACATCGTTGCTGTATCTACCGGGAGAGAAGTATTCTGGAGGAACGGGTTCATCTGGCGCTTAGCCAGCCGATGGATATTCCGCTGGAGCTTGCAGCGGCACAAGCTTTGCAGGGAAAAATAGCGAAAGGACCGGTTATGTCCATGCTGCCATCAGCCTGTGACCGCTGTCTGGCCGATAAGTTTATGGTCACTGATGCCTGCCGGAATTGCCTGGCTCATCATTGTATCGTCAGTTGTCCTAAAAATGCAATATTCACAGTACGGAACAGGGCTTATATTGACCGGGAGAAATGCTGCTCCTGCGGCAGATGCAAAACGGCCTGTTCGTACAGTGCGATTGTTGAAATCAAGCATCCCTGTGAACATGCCTGCGAGGTGCAGGCAATTACGGCGGCGCCGAATAAAAAGGCTGTCATTGATCATGAGAAATGTGTAGCCTGTGGTGCCTGCAAGACAGCCTGTCCCTTTGGAGCGATCGGTGACCGTTCGGTACTGGTGCAGGTTATTCGGACATTAAACAAACGGCGGACCTATGCCATGCTGGCTCCTTCCTTTGTCGGCCAGTTTGGTGTAAAGGTCACAGCCGCTCAGGTGGTTGCTGCTTTGCGTAAAGCCGGATTTTATGCCGTGGCCGAGGTGTCTGTCGGCGCCGACTGGGTGATTGCCCGCGAAGCGGCGGAATTTACCGAACAGGTGCCGGCAAGTAAACCATTTATGACCAGTTCCTGCTGTCCGGCTTTTGTGGGAATGATCAAAAAACATGCCAAAGAGTATGAAGAACATCTTTCGACAACCGTTTCGCCCATGGTGGCGTTGGCGAGGCTGCTCAAGGAAAAAGACCCGGAAGCTGTGACGGTGTTTATCGGACCTTGTATTGCTAAAAAAGCGGAAGCCCTTGCTTATCCGGCAGACGTCGATTTTGTATTGACCTTTGAGGAAGCGGAAGCCTTACTGACAGGAGCAGGCCTGCAGGCGGCAATGATGCCGGACGAAGCGATGGGCAGCCAGGCTACGGCAAGTGGCAATTTGTTTGCTATAGCCGGTGGTGTGGCTCAGGCGGTAGCCCAGGCGGTACAGGCACAGGACGGGGAGGTAACCGTAACAGCCTGCCAAAGCGAAGGCCTGGAAGCTTGCCAGGCTATGCTGAAGCAACTAAAAAAAGGTGAACTGACAGTTAATTTTATGGAAGGAATGGCCTGCAGCGGCGGCTGTTCCGGTGGCCCGGGAACGATGAATGATGTCCGGGTAACGCAGCGGCTGGTTAAAAACTTTTCACAGACGGCACGTTGCGGATCGTGAGGTTTGATACACAGACGGCAGGTATAGGGGTGATTCGGATGAATAGAAGGCGGCGGATTGCCATTTATTTTTGTGGGGGTTGCAACCCACGCATTAACAGAGACGAAATAGCCGGACAACTGATCCGTTCGTTGTCCCGCGATTATACGGTTTTATTTAATACCAATAAAGCCGATTATATTGTGTACTTGTGCGGTTGTACGGCGGGCTGCAGCTGGAAAAAGCGCGATGACTCCATACCGGGTGTTTGTGTAGCCGGTGAAATGGTGAACGGCTGGTTTGTCAGCAAACCGGAGATCGTTGCGGATATTATCCGGAAAATAAAGGACTTCTTTGGCGGTACGGCAGAGAGCTGAAGACTGATCTTTGATCATACAGGTAAATAGAGAAGAGAAGCAGGCAGGAGGTTGCGATGGCGGGGATTTGGATTTTTTCAGAAAAGGTGGAAATAGCAAAACGGCTGATTACATTGGGAACAGAGCTTAGACAGGCGCTGGGCCAGCCGCTGCGGGTTTTTTGCTTTGAGGCGAAAACAGGACTGGAATACATTGATTGCGGAGCCGATGAAGGGATGATTTTACGGGAATACCTGGGCTATACCGTTAGCTACTCGCAAAGCATAATTCAGCTTGCCTTGCGGGAAGAACCTGCCGTTATCCTACTGGATGATACTTTGCGCGGCAGGGACTTGGCTATGGCATTGGCTGTACGGCTGCCGATGAGACTGGTTCATGATGCTTTACAGGCCGGTTTTGATGGCAAAGATCTATTGGTTAAAAGGAAAGTAGACGGAGGCGGCATGGTTCTTACCGGTCGGCAAAGTCTGCCGGCGATTATCACGCTGGCAGTCGATGCGTATCCGGCTGCTGCCGATACAGAACGGGCCGGACGACTCATCCATATGCCGTTAAACAGCGGCGGTAGAACACCGTTGATGCTGCCAGGGCTAATGCTCGGGGTCTTATCCGATGAGTAGCCTGTTCTATAACTCATTCTTTTAAGCAGGAGCTATACCCATGAGCACAGGGTAATTCCGGTTAAGCTTCAGAGCGTGTAAAAACATTTTCTGAAGCTTAACCGACTCTCTGCAGTATGATGATAAGCTATAATAAATAAAGCCCGCTTTCTTGGCTTATGACAAGAGAGCGGGCTTTAACTTGTGTTCAGAGAATTATGCTTTTCGCTGCTGGTAATCGTTGCCCCAGTTGTATAACGCCTGAATGATGGGATGCATAGAATGACCCAGTTCGGTCAGTTCATATTCCACCCGGGGCGGTACTTCGGCATAGACGGTTCGCTTGACAATCCCGTCCTGCTCCAGTTCCCGCAATTGCAGGGTCAAGGCACGATGCGTCACTGTTGTCATTAACCGTTGCAGCTCATTGAACCGCTTCTTGCCTTCAAGCAAACGATACAGAATAATTCCCTTCCATTTACCGCCGATGATATTTAGCGTCGTTTCTACAGGACAAGGTTTGTGAGTGCAAGCAGTCTTTTCTGTGTTTTCCATCTTAGGGCCTCCTTCGCCGGATATGTGCTCCGCCAACTTTGAAACCGGAAGATGATGGTGAGGCAAAATTTTGTCGGCCAAGGCGGGGGAAGGAGGCGTACGAAATTTTGACCGTCAGCAATTTCTGCTTTCCAGGTTGGTGGAGTATTAGGTAGAGTAAGGATAAAAAGGATACTTAGGTAACATCTTGTATATTATATATAAAAAATGTGCGTACTTCAACTAAAGAATATGGCATGATATACTGACGGTAATTTCATTCAGAAAGGCAGGAAGGTAGTTATGAACAGTAAACAGGAACATATTTTGGAGGTATTTCAATTCCGGCATGCCTGCAAGCATTTCAATGCGGCTAAAGCCGTTTCGGAAAAGGACTTTTCCGTTATTCTGGAAGCGGCGCGTCTTTCGCCCAGCTCTTTTGGTTTTGAGCCCTGGCGATTTCTTGTTGTACAAAGTGCCGAATTAAAGGAGAAACTTTTTCCTGTAGCCTGGGGAGCCCGGAACAGCTTTAACGGCGCCAGTCATTTTGTAATTTTGCTGGCAAGGAAAAAGGCGGATACTGTTTATAGTTCGGACTATGTTAGCTACATAATGAAAGATATACAAAAACTGCCGCAGAACATAGCGGAACAAAAAAAACAAGCCTTCGAGGAATTTCAAAAGCATGATTTTGCTTTATTGGAGAGTGACCGGGCAGTTTTTGACTGGGCCTGCAAACAAACCTATATTGCCATGGCCAATATGATGACAACGGCCGCTTTGTTAAAAATAGACTCGTGCCCGATTGAGGGCTTCAACCGGGCAGCAGTGGAAAAAATCCTCCTGGAAGAAGGAATTCTGGATGCCGGACATTTTGGCGTATCGGCTATGGTCAGCTTTGGCTATCGCGCCGTTGAGCCGCATCCCAAAACCCGGCAGCCACTGACTTCCGTCGTACAATGGGTGTGATTGTCCAACCATCTGACACAGCCAGGTAAAAATTTTGGTGTCACATAATCTGTAAATTAATCAGTGCGTAATTGTAAATGACGTTGATGATAGGGCAGCAAGCCCTTCCGGTGGCCAACGCTGATCAGCGTGGTTGCCGGAAGCTTTTGCCGGAGACAGGCGTAGAGCCGCTCTTCCGTAGCCGGATCGAGACTGGCAGTTGCTTCATCTAAAAAGAGCCAGGCGGGCTTGTGCAGGATTGCTCTGATTAGCGACAGGCATTGCTGCTGACCAAGGGATAAGCTTTTAGGCCAGTCTTCATACTCATTCAGCCTGGCGTACAGAGCGGGCAATTGGCAGCAAATTAACAGTTCTTGCAGGACTTCATCGCTGACCGGCGGATGCTGGGGATAAAGCAGAAGCTCCCGTAAAGTGGTTTTAAAGAGATAAGGCGTTTGTGGCAGGAAAAATTGGGATTGCCGGCCCGGTTTTAGTACCAGGCCGCTGAAGTGAGGCCAAATACCGGCAATGGTCCGCAGCAGCGTTGTTTTGCCGCAGCCTGGCGGACCGCTGATCAGCAGGTGTTCCTGTGGGCGGAGTGTGCAGGAGATATTTTTTTGCAGAACGTCGCCGGTAGGTGAAAATAAAGTGACATTTTTTAGTTCAAACTGATTTGCTTTTTGCGGGACGGTAGTTCCTTCGGCCTTGGCCAGCTTTTCCACAGCCGACATCATATGGATAAAATGGGTAAGCCGGATATGGACGGCTTTCCAGAGAGCCAGTTTATTAAAGTTTTCCACCATATAGGACAATGAGGCGTGGACATACCAATAAGCACCGGAGATTTCAAATAACTGGCCTAACTGTATTTCGTTGGAAAAGTAACGGGGCGACGATACCAGAAAGGCGAACACGATGGATAACTGAGAGTAGGCTACCGACAGCAGGGTAAGATTTTTCGTGGCCTTGGCAATGGCCAGGTAATTTTGCGCCAGCTTTCTAAAATGCCTGGTGAGGGTTATTTGTTCCGTTGCTTCGCCCCTGTAGAGGGCCACGCTTTCGTCATGGCCGCCCAGATGATCCAGGTGACTGCGGAAATCGGCTTCGGCGGTTTGCTGGACTACATTGCGGGAAACCAGCGGAAGGCCGGCCCGGAAAGTAAACCAGGTTCCGGTAAGTGAGTAGAACAAGGCCAGCCAGAGCAGATAGCCGGGGAGAGCAAACGGGAAAAAGGGTAGTGTCAGCGTACCGGATAATTGCCAAAGGACAGTGGAAAATACGGCCAGTGTAGTCAAGTGGCGCAGCACGTCCACCACAATATCAACCGTGGTATTGATGAAAATACGAATATCTTCACTGATTCGCTGGCCCGGATTGTCAATGGACGTTTGCAATAGGTTCAGATGATAGTAAGTCCGGTTAGTCAGCCAGAGACGGGTAAATACGTCAGTCAGCCACTGCCGCCAACGGAGCTGCAGCAGCAGCTTGCCGTAAGACTGGTAGCCTGAGGTCAGGATATAGAGGGTCGATATGAGCAGAAACTGCAGCAGGGTCCGGTGAAAGCCGGGGCGGTCATAAGCCTGCAACTGGTTGTAAAAGCCTGCCTGCCAGTTGTTTAAGGCCAGATTGAGCGATACGATGACGACAGTACAGCCGATAACCAGCAAAGCGAGAAACCAGGCCACGTGGCTTTTGCCGGAAACCCAGTAAGTAAGAGAAAGTCGCAGCAGATTGTTGGGCGGAGCTTTCAAGGAACAGCCTCCTTTAACGGAATGGAAATGGCTGATGCAGTTCATTATATGAGGTGCCGGAACATGGTATGAGTGCGGGATTTTGAATGGGGGACAATGTGATACGCTTAGAATATATTGTATACAACCGAATATATGTTGACAGAATTAACCATTAGTGGTACTTTTTAATTAAAGGAAAAACAAAGATTTTTATAAAATTTCATATGAAATCAGGTATCCGGCAGTAGGCCGGATTTAAAAGGGAAGTCCGGTGTGATTCCGGCGCTGTCTCGCAACTGTGAAGGAGAGCCATGTTTCTGTAAGCCTCTTACCAAGGAGGAAGATGGCCATGACCCTAAGTCAGGGTACTGCCTGGTTTTAGCATCCGTACAGCCTGCGATGGACAGGTCTGGGATTAAGAACACTTGCAGGCATGGAGATAGCTCTCTGAGTTATAACTTGACGGTAGGCTTATTAAGATGAGCCTTTTCGCCTTAATAGCATGTAGGTTCTTAACCCGGCATTGACAGCAGGCGGCTTTGAAAAAAGTAAAGCGTCAATTGTTCCGCCGGACGGAACGATTGACGCTCTTTTGTTTATCGGCAAGTCGTATGACGAAGCATATCGATAAGCAGGACTGCATAGGATGAGAAAGTGACGAAAACTATATAGCGTTGGGATAGGTGCCCTACGGGGCTTAATAGGGAAGCCGGTTGAAGGCCGGCGCGGACCCGCCACTGTAATGGGGAGCAAACTTGCAGTATAGTGTCGATCTTAAACTTGATCGTACTGTACTCTGCCACTGGAGCGAACGCTTTGGGAAGGCGCAGGGGAGCGAGGAACCAGAGCCAGGAGAACTGCCTTATCCGACAATCACCGTTGGTGTTGTGACAAGTTCAAAATAGGAACTTGTTGCCACACAGAACCCGCGATGGACCGGGGAGGGGATTACGCTTAAAACCAGGGACAGTGTCTGCCTGGTTGGCGTAAGCACACTCCCGTAAAGGGAGTTTTTTTATTTGGTACACCTGGACCGGTGGATCTGGTAAAGGGTTAGCTGTGTACAGGCTTTGCGATGGCTTTACATAACAGGTTGGAGCCTATAGTGAGGCAGTCGCGCAGTACCGCATAGGAAGAAAGTAACACAACTATATAGCGTTGGGATAGGTGCCCTACGGGGCTTAATAGGGAAGCCGGTTGAAGGCCGGCGCGGACCCGCCACTGTAATGGGGAGTGAACTTGCAGTATAGTGCCGATCTTAAACCTGATCGTACTGTACTCTGCCACTGGAGCGAACGCTTTGGGAAGGTGCAGGGGAGCGAGGAACCAGAGCCAGGAGAACTGCCTTATCCGACAATCACCGTTAGTGTGTGACCAGTTCAAAATTAGGAACTTGTTGCCACACAGAACCCGCGATGGATCGGGGGAGGGGATTACGCTTAAAACCAGGGACCGTGTCCGCCTGGTTGGCGTAAGCACACTCCCGTAAAGGGAGTTTTTTATTTGGCAGGTTGCTTTGTAGCCAAGGCAGGGGTTAGCCGTAGACAAGCCCCGCCGCCGGCTGTACATAACAGATAGAGATTATGGTAAGGAGAGAGTACATGAAAAAAATATCCCGAATGATTTCTCTGGTGGCAGCGGCTTTGTTCCTGTCCGGACTGGTTGCGCCGGCCCCGGCTCTGGCCGCTAAGGCCGCCCCAGAACCAAACGTCGGCTATGTCGACCGGCAGCAGGTTTTTAACAGTTATCCTGGCATTCAGGACCTCCTGCGGCAGATTCAAAGCATGCGGGAGGCGGCGCAAAAAGACTATGACGCCCGGAGCAAAGATCTGTCGCCCGGGGAGCGAAAAGCACTGAATGATACCATCGCCCGCGAGGAAGCGCAGCGGGAGGACGCCCTGATGAAACCGGTAGGCGATAAAATCGAGGCGTCGATCAAGGCTGTAGCCGGAGAAAAGGGCTTGCCCGCCATCGTCGACGCAGGCATTGTGGTCTATGGCGGCATCGACATCACCGCCGACGTGATTGCCAAAATGAAACAGTAAGCGGCGGCGTGTTTGGCGGCACTGAAAGCCTAACCGTCCTGCCCGGCCGTGATAACGACGCCCGGACAGGCTGTGATAGGAATTCGTGATAAGGAGGTGAGTTCTTTTCCGATGAGCAGTAAGGGAAAGACCTCAGCAGCCGACAAGCTGTTGGGGGGCGCAAGGTAAGAAAAAGCAAAAGGGAGAGTGAGTTGTATGTCTAGTAAAGTAGCGGTAACTGCCTATAACTATCCGGCGCCTGATTACGTTGGGGTGGGGGATGTCAGCACGGCCCAGTATGCCGGCGGTACCAGCGGTACCGTGATTGCCACGCAGACAGGTGTGGTCACCCAGTATACCGATGGTGGCAGTACGGTCTCGCTGCCTGGTGACACCAAAGTATTCCACTTCAAAAACAGCTCCGGTGTGGATCAGGCTTTGGTTACAGCAACACAGTGGACTAGCGGGACGCCGGTATGCAAATACCTGATTTTTGATGCTACCGTTCCAGCCACGATTCCTACCGGTTACAATTGGGGAACACCGGTGTATGGTCCTACCACCTGGGCCATTGGCAGCACTGCCTTAGCCAACCTGTACAAAATCCAGACAACGACCATCAGCGGTACCTTCTATATCTACGGCATTGACTATGATGCCGCCAGCGCCTTCCGTCTCGCGGCCAGCGGCTCGACCTATACGCTGGATACCACCAATTACTATACCTTTGACCGGCCTTCTGCGGCCAGTGAAGGACACGGCGTTGATTTGCAAATTGTCGGCAGTAATGTGTTTACTCTCTGGATCAGCGGGACCAACCTGTCATCGGGAGCGCCCAGCGCATCTTACCTTGACAGTACGGTGGTTAAGACCAATCTGACGTTCGGCGGCGCCACCTATGCCGGACCTCATGGCAGCACGACGCCGAGCGGGACTAAGCCGGCTAAAAACGCATTCAGCATCCAGCCCTATAGCGGCGTACTGCTGCTGACTGCCATCGGCGGACCGCAGCAGGCCGGCACCTGGAATCCTGACTCCCGCATTCAACAGATTGATCAGAGCACGCTGGCTGTTAGCGATTTGCTTTTGGCAGCCGCCAGTTCCAGTGATCCGGCGGAAGACCAGTTCGATTTCCGGGCGCTGTCGTTTAATGCCAGTGGTACGGAAGTCTTTATTCTGACGGGCATCTACAATTCCAGCTTTTCTACTATGAATTGGCGTTTGTACTGGCTCACTATGAACTCACTGCTCAATGCCGGTGGTGCTTTGCTTAGTGATTTAGTGGCAGCCAGTGCTCCAGATCCAACGGCAACGGTTATAACGTCGGGAAGCTCAGCCGGCTATCTTTGGGCGCTGCTGTATTCGGAAAGTACGCAGAAAACCTGGTTCAGCCGCGGCAATGATCTGGCAATTTACAATACCGGCGGTATGGTCGGCAGTGCGGCGGCGATCGGTAGCCTGACCACCCTGGGCAGCGGCTCCTATCTTAACTCCATTACCATCTACGGCGGCGAAGAGGCGCCAACAGCCAAGACCTTAAAAGGCTATGTTGCACCGGCCTTCGCCTCCAATACGGCGGCAGCCCTTATCGAACGCAAGCGCTTGCTGGAGCAAATTGCGGCAGCCAAAGACTAAGCAGCGTTTCTGGCGGAGGGAATGGCTTGTCCCTCCGCTTTTTTATGTAAGCAGTAAGGAGAGAATGCATTGCGAAAGTGGAAAAAACGGATACAACGGAAAAAACGGGCAAGACAGGCTCTGCTGGCGATCGTCCTGGCGGCCGCTTTGGGCTGTGCTGCACCGGTAAAGGCGGCAACGGTCGTGATAGCTGGTGAGACGGTAAACGATTCAGAGTTAGGTACGGCAAGTGGACCGGCCACTTACACCGTCGGCGCGGGGCTGACAAAAACAACCTGGGCTAATGCAGACCAGACCAATTCTTCGGCTTTGCGCTATAAGGCAGTGGTTATTGAAAATGGTGGGGTTTGGCGACCCATGGATCTTAGCTTTACGACTGGAGATTTGACAATAGGTGCCGGCGCGGTCCTGGACATGACCTATAAGTACGAAAATTATCCTTACGATGGGACATCGACCGACGGCATAGAGTTTGTCCGGAATTTTAATAACAATAATAATACTGCGACCAAAACAGTCTTTTATGATGGGGCCATCCTGCGGGGAACGATATGGAGTAATTCGAGAAAAACGACATTTACCTTTAAGAACCCGCAGTTTGGGACCGGGGAATCATCGGCCACCGTCAAAGTCCAGTGGCGGTTTGATAAAAGCTTTTTCAGCGGCACCAACAGCGGCGTGGCGGCAGGCAGTTGGGAAGCGGCCAAGGCGATCAATTTAAACGGGACAGTGGGTAGCGTTATCACTCTAAGAAATTTAGACGCCGGTGTGGAACAAAACCTGAGCTTTGTGGCGGAGGTCGACAATAGTTACGTTGACGATGCGCTGCACAAATATTTATTTGTGCCGACCCTGACCACCAATTATGTTTCCGGTGCCACTAAATACTATGATTTAAGCTGGACCGCCACCCGGACCGACTTCTTGTCCCAGGGCGTATTCAGCGCCGCCAATGCCCAGCTTTCCCTGCGTAATTTGTGGCGGATCGAGGACGGTCTGTTCTGGAAGAGGGGCGAAGAGCTGCGCGCCGCCGATCGGCTGGGACAGGACGACGAAGGGGCTGACGGAGCCTGGGCGCAAATCTGGCGCGGTAAGTATGATTTTGACGGTGTCGTTGCTTCGGGCTTCGGCCAGAGCTATGACGGCATTCAACTTGGCTATGACAAGCAGCGCGAGGGCAAGCTGTTCGGCGGCAAGCTCCATAGCGGCCTGTTCCTCAGCTTGCTCAATTCCGATGCCGATTTCCATCAGCACACGGTTCTCAGCGATAATGGCGTGGATAAAGCCTATTACACACACGCCAATGGCGATCTGGACAGTAAAGGAATTGGCTTGTATACCACCTGGGCCGGTGATAAAGGCCACTACCTGGATTTTACCGTTCGCGGCTCCCGACTCAGCAACAAGTATCAATACTACGATGCCGACGATAATCTATATGACAACGACTACAGCACCTGGACCTACGGAGCCGGTTTTCGCTACGGGTATCAACAAGAGCTGCACAAGGGCTGGTATTGGGAACCCCAGGCTGGCCTGTCTTATGGCACGATGAAGGATTATAGTTACACCGCCGGCAATAACCTGCGTTATAACCAGGAACAGATGGATATGCTGATCGGCCGCTTTGGCGTCACTGCCGGCCGGAATTTCACGCATGGTGATAAACGCGGCACGGTCTATGCCAAGGCTGCGGTCAACCATGACTTTAAGGACGGCGGCAGCGGTAGCGCGGACGCTCTGGTCTGGGATGCCTCGCTCAATGGTTTTTCCGGCGGCTGGAAGGTGGGAGCCACCCTGCCTATGAATACCCTAGCCGGTAAGGATACTTGGTACGAATTCGCCCTGGGGGCCAATCTAATGATTGGGAAAGATAAAAACGCCTTTGTCGAACTGACCAAAACCACCGGTGGCAAGGTTAATACCGACTGGCAGGTGAATGCTGGGCTATCCTGGCGCTTTAACGGGCCTGTTGCCGGCAAAGGCGAGCTTTCTCAGCCTCCTGCCACCGGTAATAGCCTGAACGAAGGAGAAACCTTGCCAACCGGGCAGTCAAGCGGGGCAAGTTCATTAGCGGCGCAGTCAAGTCAAGCCGAACGCTCTGCTAAGACCGGCCCAATGGCACTAAACCAGGAGGATTTATCTAGCAGGGCTGCGACCAATGGAACGGCTGCAGCCGGAGATGGGACAGAACAAAGAGCGGCACAGGCTGTTGCCGTTGCGCAAAGCGGACAGCTTGCGGCGCAATTGCCTGATCAGGTACCGGCGGACAGCCGAACTATGCAGACAAAACCGGCCAGCGGCGACGGGCAGCCGGTCGCTGTCCCTACTTCTGCCGGCGTCAGAACCGTCGCTGCCGCAACGGAAACGGCGGTTGCCGACAGCGGCGAGACAGCAACTTTTACCTTGGAACCCTTGGTGGTCGAAGCCAAGCGCCCCGATTGGGAGAAAAAGCTCTCACCCGGCACCGTTTCGGTTATTCATGTGCCGGAGTATAAGGGCGAAATGAAAAATCTGCCCGACCTGTTGCAGACCGTACCCGGTGTTTACGTGCAGCGGTTGCAGGGCACCGGCCATTATAGCGTGGCCCGCGTCCGCGGTTCGACCGGCGGCCAGGTTAATATCTACGTCGATGGCGTACTCGTTAATTCCAATGCCGATGCCGCGGTCGATTTGTCAACTATTCCGGTGGAAAATGTTGAACGGATCGAAGTCTATCGCGGCTATGTACCGGCCCGCTTTGCCGGCGCGCCCATCGGCGGGGCGATCAACATTGTCACCAAGAAGCCCCAGGACACCAAGGGCAGCATCACGACTGGCCTGCGCTCCTTTGACGGTTATACCGGCAATCTGGAAGTGACCGCGCCGGTGGGCGGCGGCAGTATGCTGTTCGCCCTTAACCGCGATCAGGCGGCGGGTGATTTCCACTATGACCATGTGTATCAGACTTCCCAGAACGTTCCTGCCATTACCGAGAGCAAATGGCGCAAAAACAATGACTATCATAACACGGACGCCCTGCTGAAATGGCAGGATGACAACTGGTTCGCCAAGCTGACCTATCAGAATAACAGCACGGCCTTCCCGCAGTCCGCCTATGGGCAATATGCCGACGACATTGATCTTTCCGGCAAACGCCAGGAGATAGAAAAAACAGAGCTTTCGCTGGGGCGGCGACAGACCGCCGGCAATCTCGAATGGGGCTGGCGGTTGGACGGTTCCTATCAGTACAAGCAGGCAACCGATATGGACGTTAAGTCTTTAGTGAGTGGTAATGTAAAGTTCACCGCCGACAATGAATTCCGTAATCGGCGCTTAGGCGGTGCGGTTGACGGTAGCTGGAAAATGGGCAAAGCCCATTTGGTTGAGTTTCTGTTGGACACCTCCCGTGAAACCATGAAGGTGGACACCAATAATTACAATAAGTGGCCGAATTGGGACAGCAGTGTCGGCAGTAATCAGGCCAAGGCGCTATATTCTAAATTCTTTAAGAACGACTACCAAAGCGATAACTATTACTTCCAGGTACAGGATACTATGACGCTCAACAAGAGCGGCAACCTGTTCTTTACTCCGGTACTGCGGGCGCAGAAGCTGGCTATGGATGTCGATTTGGGCGATCCCGATCTGGATCGATGGAATTACTCCTACGGTCTGGGCTTGAAAAAAGTGCAGAACGATCATTGGACCTTCCGCAGCACTTATGGCACCTACCATAAATATCCCAACTGGTATGAACTGTTCGGCGATGGTGTTAACGTCAAGTCCCGCTGGGAAATGTATTCTACGACCAAGGTATCCGATTATTTGACCAACTCGTTTGTGGAACACGGTACCAGTTGGGACGTCAGCGCCAACTGGCAAGGCCAGGCGGCCGGAGCAGATGCTGATGTGACATTGACTTACTTCAACCGCCGTTCCAAAAACTTATTAAGTTATACGCTAGATCCCTACGGCTTTGGTTACTACACCAATCTGGCAGCCGGCAACATTCAGGGGCTGGAACTGGAAAGCAAGCTGCTGTGGAAACGCTGGGACCTTCTGTTGGCAGCTACTTGGAACGACTCAATGGTAACTAAAGGCGGCAAAGACGGTCTGGTAATCCCCTCCGAGACTGCAGCCGGCAACCCCTTCCCCTGGATACCCGAATGGGAAGGCAATATTCGTCTGGGCTATCGTTTCCCCGGCGACAAGCTTAGCGTTTTTGGCGAGTATCATTACCTGGGTGAAACCGGTGTGTATTTCGGCAGCAAAACAGCGCTGTATGAACCACTGGGCTTGATCAATATCGGCCTAAAATATGATATAAACAAAGAACTCAAACTGACTACCGGCATCAATGACCTGTTTGACAAGGGACCTGATCAATTATGGTACCGTAGTGGGTATGGTACGTTGGATGCCAGTGGCAGCGTGGCCTATCCGCAGCAAGGCCGGACCTATTATATGACCATGCAGTACTTTTTTTAGCCGGCGGATCATAGGTAAATGAATAAGGAAAGTTGGTAAATTTGCAAATAAAAATGGAAACGCTGCTGCGGCATTTGGCCGGAGCAGCGTTTCCCAATGGTGAGGAGGTATGAAGATGAATGCCAGAATTGTTCTGCCTGACAGCCGGGTGGTGGGTACGGGCTGGCTGCCGCCCCTGCCTGATCTGCGTGATTACAATGAGGACCATCCCAATCTGCAGCAAACGTTGAAAAAGCTGGGAATGGACCGGGATACTCCTTTGCCGGACCGGGTAGATCTTAGGCAGTGGTGCTCACCTGTCCAGGACCAGGGGGCGCTGGGTGCCTGCACCGCTCATGCGGCGGCAGGCATGGTCGAGTATTTTGAGAATCGTTCCTTTTCCCGGAATATGACCGCTTCCCGTCTGTTTATCTATAAGAACGCCCGAAATCTACAGGGAGTGGCCGGCGACAGCGGTTCCTATATCCGAGATACCATGGGAGCTCTGGCCTTGTGCGGCGTACCGCCGGAAAAATACTGGCCCTACACCGACAAAGCGCCTGACTTTGATAAAGAACCGACCTCTTTTGTCTATGCGGTGGCCGACAACTATGAAGCGCTGCAGTACTTTTGCCATGATGCCGCCGGGGTTAATCCGGCTCCGGCCGATGTTCTTGGCAGCGTAAAAAAATACCTGGCGGCCGGAATTCCCAGCATGTTTGGTTTCTACGGTTTTGCTTCCTTTACGGCGTCCGATGTACCCGGCGGCATCCCGGCTCCCGGTCCGAATGAACAGGCTCAATGGGGGCATGCCGTGGCGGCTTTCGGCTATGATGATACGCTGGCAATGAGAAACACCCAATATAATAAGGAAACTACCGGAGCCTTGCTGATCCGTAATTCCTGGGGCAGTGCCTGGGGCGATGCCGGCTATGGCTGGCTGCCCTATGAATATGTCCTGAACAAGCTGGCGACAGACTTTTGGTCGCTCTTAAACATGGAATGGATTGCCGCCGATCAATTTGGCCTGTAAAAAGAAACGATAGTAACGGCAGAAGGAGAAAGGGGGAGAGTGTTTTATGAGCCTGATTGACTGGTTTAGCAATTTATTTGTTAAAGAGTCGAAGCATTATGTATTTGCGCCGGTAACGTCGGACGTGGAACGGATCGAATTGAAAGAGGGGCAGCATTATCTCCGGCTGCGCCTGGCGGAAATGTTTTTAAAGGATGACCGCAAATTATTCCGCAGCTATGTGCCGGTGGTTTCTTCCGTTGTCGAGCTGCAATTCGGCAGCAATGCCGCGCAGCAGTTACCCAGTGTAGCCGGACCGCTTTCGCTTAATCTGAATGCAACTTCCTTAGGCAAGGGGGTAGAACTGAATTATGCCTTGACCAACCTGGTACCTTACCGTGGCGGCACTGTATCCATCAGCGCGGCCCTGCTGGCTTATGTGAATAAAGACTATTTTCAGCCGTTTATCACACTGGCCAACAGTATTTCCAGCCTGCTGACCAGCGGCCAGTTGTCAACCACCCTTAAAGTAGTCGACAGCGCGGTCAATAGTCTGCAGGACCTCCTGGACGGTGGTGACAAGGACATCCGTCTGGTGTATCATAATGAATATGCCGGTACGGACAGCCTGGGCGGTGTATCGCTGACAAACGGCTATTTCGTTGTAATAAATGCCGATGCCGGGCAATTTGCCACGGAAAAGCTGCTGGTTAAAGCTTCACGGCTTTGCTATGGCGAGGATGCAGCAGCGGCTAAACCGCTTACCGGTTACGACTATATGCTGTTTAGTGTGGAAGCGGCGCTGTACCGGGACGATTTCCGTTATTTTGACGAATACAACAGCTTGCTCTATACGGCCATTGAAAAAGGCATGACCGACAGAAGCGAAGGGGACGCCGTCATCCGGGCGGCGATGCTGGCTGTGTTCAAATCGGACGATCTGACTTATGTCGATAAAACACGGGTCGCGGCGGCCTTGAAACAGGAATATGAAGAGCGGCTTTCGCTGCAGGAAAAACCGGCTGGCGACAAGGAAGAATGGCTGCATGACAGGGCGCTGGCCATCGATCCGGCAGCGGTGGCTGAAAAAATTACGCCGCTCCTGAAACCCTATCCGTTGGATGATACGGTGGTAGCCGATCAAATTCTGAGGATGATTTTCAATAATGTTTTTGCGTTGCCCGAATTGTAAGGCTTGCAGGTCAGGTCGTATGTTTTTTAGTGCCCCTAAGGCGGGTTGTCAGATACGGAGGAAGTTATGAAGATATATGAGCTAGCGAATGGCGATTCGGTTTACCGGTCCGAAAAAAGCATCATCATCCGGTTTAAAGAGTCCCGTAAAGTTCTCAGTACCTCCATCTATAACGGAGGGTATCAGGAACAGTTGACGGCCGTGTTTAATTACGACTGCGCCGTACCTAACGGCAGCTGTACCTGGCGGGCGGCCAATTATGACGAATACATGCGTCAGGCCGCGGCCGGGTTGGATCTGGCGCCGGATACGGTTTCCGGTATGGCTACGGCAGCGGCGATGGACAATGTGGCCATTCATACGGCCTGTTACCAGAGCTTGCAGGTTACGGCGCTGGTCACCGGCGGAATTGAGGAGAACGGGGGAAGGGTGGGCGACCCGGCCACGTATTTTGAACCGGCGGAACGAAATACCTTGTATAAGCCGGGTACGATCAATATCTTCTTAGTGATTGATGCGGATATGCCGCCGGCCTCACTGGTACGGGCGCTGGTGACCTGCACGGAGGCCAAAACCGCCGCTTTGCAGGAGCTGATGGCCGGCAGCAATTACTCCACCGGTCTGGCAACCGGCTCAGGCACCGATCAGACTATGATCATTGCCAATCCCCACTCGCCCCTGTATTTGGAGAGTGCGGGAAAGCATGCCAAGCTGGGTGAACTGATCGGCTGTGTGGTTAAACAGGCCGTAAAGGAAGCGTTGCAGCGGCAGACCGGACTGTCGCCCACGCTGCAGTATAGTTCGCTGCGGCGGCTCAAGCGGTTTGGTGTGCGGGAGGAAACCCTGTGGGATTTTTATCGGCAAGAAAGCGGTGATTCCGATCAAGTGCGGTTTTTACAACGGTTGCGATGCCTGGATGCCAATTCCCGGCTGGTAACCTACACTTCACTCTATGTCCATTTGCTGGACCAATGGCTTTGGGGGCTGTTGAACCCGGAAGAAGTCCGTCGGACCGGACAGGAGCTAATCGAACAGGTAAGTTCCCGTTTTGGCATAGGTGCACCGCAAATTGGCGGGGGGAAATTGGAGGATTATTTGACGGCCTGGGGCAGGCTGCTGGCGATGCTGGCAAGTAAGACAATGACCGTGAAAAATAGTTTATAAAACTCTGCCTTTTTCAAATAAGATATTTGACATTGTTACTATAATATGCTATTTTTAACACGAAAGTTACAAATCGTACAAATTACATAAGCAAGAAACAGGTGCCCGTTAGGGCTTAATAGGGAAGTCCGGTGTAATGCCGGCGCGGTCCCGCCACTGTAATGGGGAGCAAAGCCAAGAATATGCCACTGGAATGAAGTTTCTGGGAAGGTTTGGCGGCGCGATGATCCGGAGCCAGGAGAACTGCCTGTTTAACAATCACCGTTATAACCTGCGAGCGATGGGGAGGGGATTACGCATAGGCCAAGGCCGTTGTCTGTCCGATTAGCGTAAGCATACTCCCGCAAAGGGAGTTTTTTTATTTATAAAAAAATTGAGAAGGTAAGGTGGGTATGATATGGAACGGATTATGATATCTCCCAGTCGGTATGTGCAAGGCAGTGGTGCCATGAAAAATATTGGCCGCCACATTTTGCTCTTAGGCAATTGTGCGCTGTGCATTGGTGGCAAACGGGGGCTGCAGTCGGTTGAAGCGGAATTACGGCAAAGCTGCAGCGAGCACCAGGTTACCTGCTCGTTGGAAACCTTTCGGGGCGAATGTTCGAAGGCTGAAATTGACAGACTGGTTGGCATCACGGAACGGCTTGGCGCTAATGTGATTGTCGGAGTCGGCGGCGGCAAAGCGCTGGATGTGGCTAAGGCAGTAGCTTATTACGCCAAGCTGCCGGTGGCGATTGTACCTACCATTGCTGCCACCGATGCACCCTGTAGTGCTTTGTCGGTTATTTATTCCGAACAGGGAGTCTTTGAGTCCTATCTGGTTCTGCCCAGAAATCCGGATTTGGTATTGGTGGATACGTCAATTATCGCCAAGGCGCCGATCCGCTTGTTTGTGTCCGGCATGGGTGACGCGCTGGCCACCTGGTTTGAGGCTGAGGCCTGCAGCAAAGCTCCGGCGCTTAATTTACCAGGCGGCTTGTCCACTGCGGCGGCGTTATGCCTGGCGCGGCTATGCTTTGATACTTTGCTGGACTATGGCTTTCCGGCCAAGCTGGCAGTGGAGAAGGGCGTCGTTACGGAGGCAGTGGAAAAGGTTGTAGAAGCCAATACTTTACTCAGTGGTCTGGGGTTTGAAAGCTCCGGGCTGGCGGCAGCGCATGCCGTACACAACGGGTTTACCCTGTTACCGGAAACTCATGCGATGTATCATGGTGAGAAGGTTGCTTTCGGCACGCTGGTGCAACTGGTAATGGAAAATAGAAAGACCGAAGAAATCGAGCGGGTTATAAAGTTTTGCATCGAGGTTGGGCTGCCGGTCACCTTGGCGGACATCGGCGTAAAACAAGTTTCCGATGAGAGAATCTACCAAGTGGCAGAAGCAGTTTGTGCCGGCGGCGAAACGGTGCATAATGAGCCCTTTGCCGTTACTGTCGACGGAGTCTATGCAGCCATTCTGGCGGCCGATGCGTGGGGCAAGCATTGCCTGAAAGAGTGGCGGAACTGAGCTTTTACAATAGTATACAGTATTTCACACCTGAACCGTTTGACATCGTTACCGTAATGTGCTATTTTTAACACGAAAGTTATAAATAGTACAAACTACATAGTAAGAAACAGGTGCCGTAAGGCTTAATAGGGAAGTCCGGTGTAATGCCGGCGCGGTCCCGCCACTGTAATGAGGAGCAAGGCCAAAAAAATGCCACTGGGATGAAAATCCTGGGAAGGTTTGGCTGCGCGATGATTCAGAGCCAGGAGAACTGCCTGTTTGACAATCACCGTTTGACCCACGAGCGATGGGAAGGGGATTTTAGATGCAGGTCTTTCGTTTTCATCTATCATCCCGGCTACATATGTGCCGGGATTTTTGATTGAGCGGCCCTATTTTCTAAGTCCTTCCCGCTCGCGTGGAGGACTTATTTTATTGGGGGGAAAACATTGAAAAGGAAAGGAAAACACAGTAAAGCCGTGCTCTGTGCCTTGCTCAGCAGCGCCGTTCTCTGCCAAATCCCGGGAATATCCTGGGCGGAAGGCGAGGATAACCAGTTTGATTTTGATCCCATCGTAGTAACAGCTACCAAGACACCGGTAAAGCTTTCAGAATCTAATGCCAACCTGACGGTGATTACCCGTAAGGATATTGAAGAACAGCATTACTCTGATTTATCGGAAGCCTTACGGAATGTACCCGGTGTAACCATCAATAATTTCGGTACAGGTATTGGTTATGAAGCGTCGAACATGCTGCGAATTAACGGTTCCGATAAAATCGTTGTATTAGTTGACGGTGTCAGAGTGGATGCGGCAGGGGTTAATTTTGCTGCCGCCGCATACGGCAATCTGGATAATGTGGAAAGAATTGAAATACTAAAAGGAGCCGCCGCCTCTCTATATGGGGCAAATGCCAAAGGCGGGGTTATTCAGATTATTACGCGAAAGGCTGAGGAAAACAAAAGTACGCTGACCTATACCGGCGGCAGCTATGATAAGGAAAACTATGCTTTCATGAATCAAGGCAAATCAGGCGATTACAGTTGGGTTGTTACCAGCCAGAAGGATATCATGGGAGATTATAGGGATGCTAACGGCACTACGGTTCCAGAGCACCGTAATGCAGAGACCACAACCTTTAAACTGACTAAGGCGATTAATGAAAAGTCGGACATAACCTTTGACTATCAGAAGTATCAGTCGGACTATATGTATTCGGGAACGAATTATTATCTAAGCCAGCGTAATCCGGGGAATATGGATAATTACAATTGGAAATTGATTTATAATAATCAATTAACGGACAATCTAAAAAACCGGCTGACTTTTTATAATGGTGTATATGATAATACGTTCCAAACCAATGATCCCTATTGGGGAATGGGTATAGGTACATCCTGGACAAAAGTAAAAACTATGCGGTTGCAGGACGAGTTTACTCAAACCTTTGCCGACAATCACACCGTTACCGGTGGTTTTGAATATTCACGGGACAAAGTGGTTTCCAGCGGGAATAAAAAGATCAGCAATTCTGCCTACTATGTTCAGGATGAGTGGGATTTGGACCGGCGATGGAAGCTGACTTCCGGCATCCGCTATGATGACAGTACGCAATACGGTTCCAATACTTCGCCACACGTCAATATCGGATATAAAGCCAGCGATGAGACAAATTACTATATTTCTTATAATAAATATTTTATTGTGCCGACCCCTTATCAAGTGTTTAATGACACTTACGGCAATTATAATTTGAAAGCGGAAAAAGGTGACAATCTGGAACTTGGTGTGAATCATCAATTAAGTGATACGTTGAGCACCGCATTTCATCTATTCAGAAGAGATTCCAGCAATGCCGTAGGGTTTGACATGAGTTCATATAAGTACGTTAATTTTGATGAAAAAGCTCATGGCTGGGACATTCAGTTAAACAAAAAGTTGACGGAGCAATTGAGTACATATATCGGTTATACTCACACTACTATCGATCCTACGGTTGAACGGTCGCAAAATGTAGATGGCTGTATTCCCAAAGGATACTGGAATGTAGGAGTAGATTATCGTCAGGAAAAATACGATGTTCATTTGCAGGGCCGTGGTGTGTTTGATAAACCAGGTCCGCAAAATAGTGCTGCTTATAGCAACTATTTTCCTGAAAACACCTATTGGGTATGGGATTTGGCCTTGAACTATAAAATAACCCCCAATACAAAAACCTTTTTGCGGGTTAATAATTTGTTAGATAAGTTCTATGCAGAACAGTCCTATGCCAGATCCGACTATGGCGGTAGTCCTGGTGAATGGTATACCAGCCCTGGCCGCAACTATCAACTCGGAGTTCAATATCAATTCTAAGCAACAGAGGAAAGAGAGAAGATGCCTGATGCCGGGGATCTTCTCTCGTAATTTTATTTTTGTGAGGAAGTCATGCTGCAACTTGTAAACTTATCCAACTACCAAACTGATTTAGATTTAATCAGCCATAGCGCCACCTGTCTTCGTCTGTTTCTGGAACGGAATCAGCTCGACGGTTTGGAGCTTATGCTCTGCGATGCCTGGGACAGCCGTATTCACCGGCCGGAATGGGTTTATGGCGTGCATTTGCGGTTTTGGCCCTATTGGCTGGATTTTTGGCGGGGCGATACGAAGGCTCTGGCGAAAAGTTTTAAGAATGAGGCAGAAATCAAAGCCTGCTATGGTGGTTTACACCGGGAAGATTGGCTTCAACTGTACCGGGAGAATATCCGCGCCGCCGGGCAGACTGGTGCCCGGTATGCGGTGTTTCATGTCAGTCATACTGCTCCAAGCGAAGCATTCGACTGGAACTTTCGATATAATGATTGCGAAGTAGTGGAGGCGGCTCTGGAAGTATTGAATAGTCTGGTCCAAGAAATACCGGAGCATATGACGTTGCTCCTGGAAAATCTTTGGTGGCCGGGAATGACTCTCACCAACAGGGATTTGACGGCCCGGCTTTTGGAAGGAATTGCCCATCCCAGAGTGGGCATTATGCTGGATACCGGTCACTTGATGAATACCAATCCGGCATTGACAACGGAAGAAGAGGGCGTGGCCTATATTATCGACACAGTAAAGGCACTGGGCAAATATAAAGAACGCATCAAAGGCATTCATCTGCACCGTTCCCTATCAGGGGAATATGTAAGGCGAAGCAGGCAAAAGCTAAAGACGGAATATACCATGGCGGAAACTATGAGCCATGTTTTGCGAATTGATGAGCATCTGCCGTTTAGCAGTCCGGCAGTCCGGCAACTCATTCAATATATACAGCCGGAGTATGTGGTGCATGAATTTATCCAGACTTCGCTGCAAGACTGGAGCGAGAAAATAACTCAGCAGCAGCAGGCCTTAGGCGTGTCTTCGAGCTAACGGAATGATCCATGGCGAGGTTTTTTTGCGCCAGGCGGATTATACCCCAAAGGGGCACGCGAATTTTTGCAGGAATAGCGGCCCCTATTCCAAAAAAAAATGTAATGAAGTATGGCATAAAAAGCGCCGTCAGGGAGCGTTTTGGATAGTTTGAAGATACGCCTTAGCGTAAGGAGGTAACCTTTTTGAAACAAAGATGGCTGAGCGTCTTATTCATATGGATGCTGCTGATGGCGTTGCTGAGCGGCTGCGGCCATGGCGCCGGGCAACAGCAGCCGGTGGCGGAAGATTATACGGTGACCGACAGTCAGGGGCACCCTCTGCAGTTAACCCATAAACCGCAGCGCATTGTTTCTCTGACGCTGGGAACCGACGAAATCATCACCGGACTGGTACCGGCGAACAGGATTGCCGCCCTGACTCATTTAGCGGAGGATGCGAGTATATCGAATATTGTGGAGCAGGCCGGAACGGTTCCGCATAAAATACGGGCCGAGGCGGAAACGGTGATTGCGCTGAACCCTGATCTGGTTTTGGTGGCCGACTGGCTGCCGGCCGATTTACCCCAGACGCTGCGTGATGCGGGTATACCTGTATACGTCTATAAAACTCCTCACACGATTAAGGAAGTGGAACAAACCATTACTGTCATCGCTCAGGTCGTGGGGGAAGCAGAGCAAGGCAGACAACTGGTCCGGACGATGGAGGAAAAACTGGCCGAGGTCCGGCGAAAACTGGACCCTGTACAAGCCGGGCAGGAGAAAGTCGTTGCCAAGCTGACGGCGGCCGGGGCAACCGGCGGGAAGGACAGTACGTTTGCCGATATCTGTGAGCAGGCCAGAACGGTCAGTGCGGCAGTAAAAGCCGGGCTTGGACCCTATGATATGATGACCAAGGAGCAACTGGTTGCTTCCCGGCCTGATGTTTTGCTGCTGCCGACCTGGGACTATCAAGGGAAAGCAAATCAGGAGACTTCGCGGACGGATATCATGAGCGATCCGGGACTGCAGAGTGTTCCTGCCGTACAAACAGACAGGCTGGAAGTCATTCCCGAACGGTATCTCAGTTGTACCTCCCAGTATATTGTATTTGGCGTTGAAGGAGTGGCCAAAGCGGCTTATCCGGATTATATGAATACCAAGTGAGGCTGATTAATGAACATATTACATAAATTAAGAGGCAAGTTCCTGCTTTTTACCGTGCTGTCTGTCGCCTTGCTGAGCACGGTAGGCTGGTCATTGATGACCGGACAGGTGACGGTGCCGGCCGATAGCGTGCTGGCAATTGCCGGACAGCAACTGGCGCTTCCTGTCGGTCAGGTTGCAATGCCTACGGCGGAACAGACCGCCGTTGTTTGGCATATCCGGCTGCCGCGGGTTCTGGTGGGAATCTTGGCCGGTGCCGCTTTGGCGGTGTCCGGTGCTGTTTTGCAGGGGATCTTTAATAATCCCCTGGCCGATCCGGGGATTATCGGAGTTTCCAGCGGAGCCGCTCTGGGGGCGGTGAGTGCCATCGCGCTGGGCTTGACTTCGCTAAACATCTTTTACATGCCCGTATGTGCCTTGCTGGGAGCTCTCCTGGCTGTCGGGCTTATCGTGCTGCTGGCGCTGCGTCAGGGGAAGCTGTCGCCGGCGATGCTGCTCCTGGGTGGGGTGGCGATCAGTATGCTGCTGGGTGCCGTGACGTCGGCTATATTGACAGTACTCAATGAGCAGCGGGTCAGAGAGTTTTTGTTCTGGCTGGTCGGCGGTCTGGACTACCGCCGCTGGGAGCATGTTTATATGGCTGCCGGGCCGGTGGTGTTGGGCATTATCGTCCTGTGCTGTATGGCGCGGCAGTTAAACGTTCTGATTCTAGGGGAACAGGAAGCCCGTGCGGTGGGAATGCCTGTGGCCAGGCTGCGCCTGACTTTTTTACTGCTGTCTTCGGTGACTACGGCCGCCGCCGTATGTGTAACGGGTACGATTGGATTTGTCGGCCTCTTGGTTCCCCATGTGATGCGGCTGTTGGCGGGACCGGAGCATCGTGTGCTTTTGCCGGCCTGTGCACTGGCCGGCGGCTTGTTTCTTGTGTTTTGTGACACCCTGGGCAGGGTTATTGTGCCAGCATTGGAGATTCGGGTAGGAATCATGACTGCTTTGGTCGGTGCGCCTTATTTTTTGTATTTGCTGTATAAGGCGCAACAAAAGGGAGGTCTGTCATGATGCAGGAGTCGGCTACGATCATTGATATCCGTCATATTCAGGTGGGTTACGGTCAAAAGACGGTAATCGGCGACGTGACGCTTACGGCAGGACCTGGAGAGCTTATTGGCATCCTTGGTCCTAACGGGTCGGGCAAAAGTACGCTATTGAAAAGTTTATGTGGTCTGTTGCCCTACAGTAAAGGTGAGGTGCTTTTATTTGGTAGACCGCTGCTGTCGATGAGCGAACGGGATAGAGCGCGCCAGGTGGCTTATATGCAGCAGGAAGTGCAGGTTTCCTTCGGGATAACGGCGCTGGATGCCGTGCTGACCGGCCGCTACCCTTATCTGCACTGGTGGCAGAATGAAAGCCCGGCCGACTACGCGATTGCCCGGCAATATATGTCCTTTGCCGGTGTGGGCGACCTGGCTCAGCGACCATTACATGAGCTGTCGGGGGGAGAACGGCAGCGGGTTATGCTGGCGAAAGCACTGGCTCAGGAAACGCCGCTGCTGTTTCTTGACGAACCGACTGCCAGTCTTGACCTTTCTTATCAGGAGGAAATATTCCGTTATTGTCAGCAAATTTGCCGGGAGGGCAAGACCGTACTTATCGTCGTTCATGACATCCGGCTGGCAGCTAAATTCTGTTCCCGGCTGATTCTGCTGTCGGCAGGCGGGATATTGTCCGATGGCCCTCCTTCCCAAGTGGTAACACCGGAGCATTTATATCAGGCTTTTGGGCTGCAGTCAGCCGTGTACGAGAACTATATCAGCGGCCAATTGGATATTCATACCTATGATAGGAGAAGTGCCGGACAACCCGGTAAGGCGATACATGTAATTGGCGGCGGCGGTACGATTGGCACCATTATCCGGGCGCTAAGGGAAAACGCCTATCCCGTAAGCTGCGGCATACTGCGCCAGGGGGATATGGACACCGCCGTAGCCATGGCCTTTGGTACCGACAATCTGGTAAGCCAGGCTTTTGGCCCTATCGGGCGGGAACTGGGGGAGCAGAACCGGCAAAAAATAGCCCAGGCCCACTATACCATCCTGGGTAATCTTTATTTTAGTCAGGAAAACCTGGATAATCTAAAAGCTGCCTTTACGGCCGGCCGGCTGATTATTGTGGAAGACAGCCCGATTAATAGCCGTGACGGCACAGCCGGGGAAGCAGCCCTATTATACCGCCAATTGACTGCCAGACCGGAGACTACGGTTATGAAGCTGGACGAATTGCTGTTGGCGGTTGAAAAAAGAAGCTTGTAGTGCTCCGTCAATTTTGAGAGTGCAAATGAATTTGCGGGGATTTTTTCGTAAGGCAAGGCGGAAGAGGCGCGCCTATCAAACATAGGTAAGCCGATGACAACGAAGCCTTGCGGAAAAAGACTCGTGAAGACATTGTACTTTCAGAGTTGGTGGAGTACTAGTATAAAGAAAGCAGGGACTTATTATGAAAGAAAATCAGAGCGTTCCCAGGCAGTTGCCGGAAAAGCTGGCCGGTGCCGTCTCTTTTTTTACCGGGTTTACCGACACGGCTGTGCTGGTCAGTGTAGGTCAGGTAGCTAAAGGTATTTGTTTTATTTACTCAGCACCGGGATGGCACAAAGGGGAACAAGATATTCAAATGGGGCGAAGGAAAGAATTTCTCGCGGTACTGCCGGAAATAAAAGACAGCAGTCAATACGCCGTGCTTTTAACTGATAAACCGGACGAAGCGTTAGCGGACTATCTTAGCGGAGCAGGCATAAACTGCCCAGGGCTCACTTTGCACCAGAACTGGCAGGATGGCGATTTTGCCGAAGGGTATTGTACGGCGGCAGCGGCTTATTTTTCTGCCGTTGAGCTGCGGTCGCGCAGTATGGTCATTCCCTGTTCGCTAAATTTGCTGGGAGTGTCCGACGGGTACTATAACGGGAAAAATGATGTAATCGAGTTAACCCGTATGCTGGAGCTGGCCGGCTATCAAGTGTTGGCCTGTCCCGGTGCCGGCAGTACGCGGCAGGAAGTTGCCGCTATGACGCAGGCCGAAATGAATTTGGTGGTACATCCCGAATTGGGCTTGGCCTTAGCCAAACAATTGCAAACAGAGTATGGCATTCCTTATTTATCGCTGCCGCTCTTGCCCTACGGCGTCGAAGGCTCGCTGGAATGGCTCAGTGCTATTGGCCAGGTTATGTGGATGGGTGAGCGAAGTCATCAGGCAGTCCGGGAGGAAGCCAATGCGGTTTGGCGGACCATGTGCCAACGGGTGAAGCGCTGGGAAAAGAATTGGGGCAGCCTGTATTTTCCGAACGGTCTGATCAGCGCCCCCGGCCTGGTCGGCGGAGCGGTAGCCAGCGCCTTGCGTACCGAATGGTGTACGGTTGGTTCGTTAATGGTGCTGCAGCAAACAGGCAGGGCTAATGTCTGGAAAACCGCTGAGGAACCTTCGCTGGCTTTTTCCGAAGCCTGGCTGGGTGGTCACCTGGATAGACTGGAAAATGGTTTGTTGCTGGCCAGTGGCTATGAAGGCGCTTTGGCGCAGCAGCGCGGCGTCAGCCCGGCCTGCTGCCAAACGATTGCCCGGCCGGTACTTGAGGAAGAAGCACTCCGGCAGCCTTTTATGGGACTAAGGGGAGCCGCTTATTGGGTAAAGAATCTTTGGCAGCAATATATGGACAACTGCGGCGGCCGTTCTTCGACCAGTAAGAAAAAACAATATGTTATGTAGTGAATGAAGAAGGGAGAGGGTGTCATGGAATCTATCAGAGAGAGTCTGCTGCTATTTCAGAAAGGCGGACCGGTTATGTATTTGCTGTTATTGTGCTCTTTGACTGTTATCGGAATCGCTGTGGAGCGATTTTTGTTCTACCGGGCGGTAGCGAATAAGCCGGAACGGTTTACCCGGGACTTTCAAAGAGTGCTGCAAACGGGCGATGTGAGTGATGCCCTCCGTTTATGCCGGGAAAATGGCGGCTTTGTAGCCCGGCTGGCCGAAAAAGGATTACAGTGCGAGCAAGGTAAAAGCCGGCATTTGGAAAGCGTTTTGGAAGGAGAGGCTTCCTTGCTGGCCAATCAACTGCGCAAGCATTTGCGCCATTTGGATACCATTGTGACGATCGCGCCACTATTGGGCTTGCTGGGGACAGTAATCGGCATGATCGGTTCGTTTAGCGTTCTTAACATTAAGGCCGGGCAGCCGCTGGCCATTACCGGCGGGGTAGGCGAGGCCCTGGTTGCCACGGCTACCGGGCTTTGTGTAGCTACTGTGGCGATGCTGGCTTATAGTTATTTTAACCACCGCCTGGATGGGATCGCGACGGCCATGGAAGAGGTTTGTCTGCTGGTGCTGGAAAGGAACCGGGATTATGAAGCTTCGTAATCTTCGCAACGAAAGCCAGCCCAAGTTGATGATTATCCCTATGATCGATATTATCTTTTTTCTTTTGGTGTTTTTTATGATGAGCACCTTATATATGGTCGAACGGCGCAGTTTGCCTGTCGCTTTGCCGCAGGCGGCAACGGCCGCGGCTGATACCGGCGAGAAGGTGATTGTAACCGTAACTGAAAATGGACAGATTCAGTTTGGTGAAGAGGTGATCCCGATGGAATTGCTGCAGCGGCGGACAAAACAGGAAATCGTTCGCCGGCAGGGCAATATGGTTATTTTATTGCAGGCTGACCGAAATCTACCCTATGGCCAAGTGGTCGCTGTTTTGGATATGCTGAAAAGTGCCGGGGCGCAGCGAGTGGTGGTGGCTGTGGAAAAAGCCGGAGCAGGGGGATGAGGCCAGTGCTTACATTAACCCGGGGCCGGAAGGCAGCGCTTGCGTCTTTGCTGTTCCATGGCCTGGTGTTTGCTGTGTTTAGCTGGCTGTTTCCTCTGACGCAGGCAAAGGAAGCTGAACCGGAGCCTTATCTGGAATTGGAACTGGCTGAGGAAGGCGGCGGTGGCGGAGGTATGGCTCTGGGGTCTCTGGAGCAAATGGCCGATAGCGATGAGTTTTCGCCGGACGAAGGCCGTGTCAGCGAAGCCTATCAAGCCGATTTATCTAACCCATCACCGCGAAGAGTGACGAGAGAGGTTCGTCCGACGGACGGAGTGAGCGGCAGCCAGGGGGATTCCACCGGTTATACCAGTGGCAGTGGAACTGGTGGCGATAGCGGAACTGGCACAGGGGCCGGCCAGGGCAGTGGATCGGGCAGCGGTGCAGGCAGCAGCAGCGGTGCAGGTCAGGGCTCCGGTTCTGCCCCGCCGGGAGGGATTATTCCACCCAGCATCATTTTTTCACCCGAGCCGCCCTATCCAATGGCAGCTCGCGAGGAAGGACGGCAAGGCACAGTGAAGGTACGGATTCAAATTTTAACCGATGGTTTGCCGGGAACGGTAGAAGTGGCGGTTTCCAGCGGCTACACCGATTTAGATGCGGCGGCAGTGGCCGGGGTGAAAAGATGGCGCTTTACTCCAGCCAAGTATCGCAGCACCGGACAGGCGTTTGTGAGTTACTCAACGCGGGACGTCATATTTAATTTGCGCAAATAAAGTTACACCCGGATTCAGTTATATTCTGTGCTATAATGAAAAAGTAAGTGCTGAAAACAAGTTGAGGTAACAGTATGAATATGAACAACAAGGGTTTGGTTATTGTGCATACAGGGAATGGCAAGGGCAAGACGACAGCCGCCTTAGGGATGGCGCTGCGGGCCTGGGGACAGGGAATGCGGGTACTCATCCTGCAGTTCATTAAGGGCGGCTGGGAGTATGGCGAACTAAAGGCGGCGGAAAAGCTGGGTCCTAATCTGGTAATTCGGCAAATGGGCGAGGGCTTTGTCCGGGGCGCGTCGGAAAGCATGCTGGAAGAACATAAGCTGGCGGCGGCTGAAGCTTTGCAGGCGGCAGGCGAGGAATTGGCTTCCGGTCGATGGGATATGGTGATCTTGGACGAGATTAACTATGCCATCGGTATGGAGCTGATCAGCGAAGAAGAAGCTCTGCAACTGATTTCTCATAAACCGGACATGGTGCACGTAGTACTGACTGGACGCAATGCCCGGCCGAAAATTATCGAAACAGCCGATTTGGTTACCGAAATGAAAGAAATTAAGCATCCTTACAAGGCGGGCATCAGGGCGCAAAAAGGGGTGGAGTTTTAGCCGGTTCGATTGACCTATTCCCAAGAAATATGTTACTATAAAGTTGCTTGCAACTACATACCGATGAAACAGGTGCCCGTGCGGCTTAATAGGGAAGTCCGGTTTTATTCCGGCGCGGTCCCGCCACTGTAATGGGGAGCAACCTCAAAATATGCCACTGGAACGAGAGTTCTGGGAAGGTTTGAGGGAGCGATGAACCAGAGCCAGGAGAACTGCCTGTTTGACAGTCACCGTTTTTACCTACGAGCGATGGGGAAGGGGATTATACACGAGATGTGCGTGTTCCCGGCTGATTTTAGGCCGGTTTTTATTTTTTAACAAAGAAAGCAGGAGATAGGCATGGCAGGTATATTTTATGGTATTGGCGTGGGCCCGGGAGATCCTGAACTACTAACTTTAAAGGCAGTTTCTGTCATCCGGGAGGCAGATGTCATTATTGCGCCGAAGACGGAAAAAAAAGAGGACAGTGTGGCCCTTTCCATCGCCGCCCCGTATGTAAAAGAGAATGTGCAAATTGTAAAACTGGTATTTCCGATGGTATCGGACAGTGATACCCTGTCTGAAGCGTGGGAGTACAACAAAAATGTGATTGTCGATTTGTTGAAAGCCGGAAAAAAAGTGATTTTTCTTACCTTGGGTGATCCGATGTTTTATAGTACTTATATTTATGTGTTCCGCTTGCTGGAGAATTGTGGCTATCCGATTGAGACTATACCCGGCGTGCCGGCCTTTTGCGCTATCGGTAGCAAACTGGGTTATCCGCTGGTGGAAGGCAATGATATCTTAAGCATTATTCCGGCAACGGCTTCGCCGGAGAAGGTGGACAAGGCTTTGTCCATAACGGATAATGTGGTGCTTATGAAAGTATATAAGAATGTAAACGACATAGTTGATAAACTGCACAAATATAATTTATCCGGCCAGGCGGTGATGATCAGCCGCTGTGGTTTGCCGGAGGAAGAGGTTGTTTGTGATCTGGACAGCCTGAAGGGCAGAAAGATAAACTATCTGTCCACCATCCTGTCGCGCCGGGGGTAAGCGGCCCCAACAATAAGAGAGGTGTTTACATTGAAAACGAGAATGTCTGTTTGGCGGATGTTTATAGTATTTATTCTGTTGGCAGTAATGCTGGCCGGCTGTGGCAAAGCGCCGGCGGCTAGTCAGGACAGTTCCGGCGGTAAAGCTTTTCTGACCATCAAGGACGATAGCGGCCGGGACGTAGTGCTGGAGCATAAACCGGAAAAAATTGTGGTGCTGTCACCTTCTTTTCTTGATGTATTGTATGCCGTAGGCGGCAAGGCTGTGGGACGGCCCAGTTCCAAGAATGGGGACATTCCGGCCGCTGCCCAGCAGGTAACCGAAGTAGGTTATGTCTATAATATCAACATGGAACAGGTTGCGGCTTTGCAGCCCGATTTGGTCATTGCTTATCAGGGCATTCACGAAAAACTTATTCCCCTGTTGGAAAGCAATCATATTCCTTATATCATGGTAAGATTGAAAACCTATCAGGATATTCTGGACAAGCTGAAATTATTCGGCGCTATTGCCGGAACGCCGCAAAAGGGCGAAGAAGTGGCCGCTCAAATGGATGGGCGGGTACAAAAGCTGCTGAGCAGCCTGCCCAAGCAGCCGGTTAAGGTGGCTATTTTGCATACCACCGCCAAATCGGTTACGGTGGAACTGGAAAATAGTATTGCCGGTAACGTGGCTAAGGAACTCAAACTAACCAATATTGCAGCCGGAACGATGGCGGGAGCCGACCCCGATTCTGCTCCGTTTAGTCTGGAAAAGTTGGTGGAAGCCAATCCTGATATGATCATGGTGACCACCATGGGTCAAACGGCAGAAATTGAAAAAAGAATGCGCGCCGATGTAGAGAGCAATCCGGCTTGGGCAGGCCTGACAGCGGTTAAACAACATAAAGTGTATTATTTACCCCAGGAACTATTCCTGTTGCATCCGGGCCTTAAATATCCGGAAGCCATTGAGTATATGGCAAAACTTGCTTATCCAGGGGCGGTACAGAATGGGCAGTAGAGAAGCCATTTCTCTAGATAAAGACGAGCGATTTAACAGGTCCAGGCAAGCCAAGCGTTTTTTTCTGCTTGGCTTGTTGGTCGTTATTGCCCTTGGCGGGGCTTTGCTCAGCATTGTGAAGGGGGCCGTATACATCAGCCCGGCGGAGGTATGGCGTACGCTTGTCAATCAGGGCACGGACGCTTACAGTCAGGTTATTTGGAATATCCGGCTGCCCCGCACCATTGTGGGAGCTTTGGTAGGTTGCAATCTGGCGGTGGCAGGGGCAATTTTGCAGGCCGTCATGCGCAATCCGCTGGCTGATCCTCATATTATCGGGATTTCCGCCGGTGCCGGGCTGGCCGGAGTGGCCGTGATGATTCTCTATCCCGAACTGGAAGCGCTGATTACGCCGGGCGCCTTTATCGGGGCCATGCTGGCTGCCGCCGCCATCTACAGTCTGGCCTGGAAGGGCGGTATCCGGCCGGTGCGGATGATTTTAGCCGGGGTGGCGGTATCCGCCTTTTTAGGGTCCGGTATTTCCGCCTTGATGATTTTCTACAGTGACCGGGTACATGGGGCGCTTATGTGGATGGTAGGCGGCTTATCAGCCCGCAGTTGGCCCCATGTGGCCGTTATCTGGCCTTATACGGTGTTAGGCGGTTTGTTGGCCTATCTGGGGGCTGCACGGCTGAATCTGCTGCAGTTGGGCGACGATACGGCCCGTGGTTTGGGGCTGGATGTGGAAATGACCCGCACTGTCATGACGGCGGTAGCCGCTCTGCTGGCTGCCAGCGCCGTCAGTGTGGCCGGCTTGCTCGGCTTTGTCGGCCTCATCGTACCGCATGCGGCCAGGCTGCTGATCGGCTCGGATTACCGCTTTTTACTGCCCGCATCGGCTTTATTGGGTATGGGGGTGGTTATGCTGAGCGATACCCTGGCCCGGATCATGCTGGCGCCGGTTGAACTTCCGGTGGGCATTATCATGGCTTTCGCCGGCGCTCCCTTTTTTCTTTACCTGTTAAGGAGGGAAATGTAGATGGGCATATTGGCCGCCGATGCCGTCACAGTGCGGCTTGGTGCGAAAGATATATTAAAACAGGTCAGTGTCACGCTGCCGGCCGGTAAGGTGACCGCTATCATCGGACCTAACGGTTCTGGCAAAAGCACGCTGCTCAAGGCATTTTCCAAGAATCTGCCCCTGACTCAGGGGGCAATATATTTTAAAGGCAGGGATATTGCCGCCCTGTCCCATGGCGAGCTGGCCCGCAGTCTGGCCATATTGCCGCAGTCACCCCAGTCACCGCCGGATATTACTGTCCGGGATCTGGTGGAGCATGGCCGTTTTCCGCATCGGCGCTGGTGGCAGGGCGGCTCGGCTGAGGACAGGTCGGTTGTGGAGCAGTCGCTGGCGGAAACAGGGATGATGATGTTTGCCGACCGGCTGCTTAGTACCTTGTCCGGCGGTGAGCGCCAGCGCGCCTGGATTGCCATGGCCCTGGCCCAGCGACCGGAGGTGCTGCTCCTGGATGAGCCGACCACTTACCTGGATATTTGCCATCAGATTGAGGTGCTGGAACTGGTGGCGGGCTTGAATCAAAATATTGATATGACGGTTGTTATGGTCCTGCACGATATCAACCAGGCTGTACGGTACGCCGACTTTGCCGTTGTGCTGCAAGAAGGACAGATTGTGAGCGCCGGGCCGGCGGCAGCAACGGTCACGGCCGGCGTGCTGCGGGAAGTGTTCCAGGTGGAAGCCGAAGTTCTGCAGGACACCGGGCGGCGCCCCTTATTTGTTATGCAGGGCGTGTCAAAACAGAAAGAGGCTGGGGAAAGTAAGGTGGACACAACTACATGATAGAACTGAAAGAACTGGTCAAGCGGTTCGGCGACCGGACGGTCATCGACCGCCTGACCATTACCATTCAAAGAGGAGAGACTTTTGGTCTCTTAGGCCCCAACGGTGCGGGAAAGACGACGACCATCCGCATTTTAACCATGCTGACCAAGGCTACCGCCGGAAGCGTACGGATTGCCGGCTTTACCCTGCCGGAGGATGAACAAAAAATAAAGTCGCTGATCGGTGTGGTACCACAGTTTTTCAATTTGGACAACGAGCTTACGGCCGAGGAAAATCTTGAACTGCACGGCAGATTACACCATATGGACAAGGCTGAACGTCGGCAAAGGATTACAAGCCTGCTGGAATATGTGGAGCTGGACGATCGGGCCAAGGATCCGGTCGGTAAATTTTCCGGCGGGATGAAGCGGCGTCTGATGATCGCCCGGGCCTTGCTGCACCGGCCGCAGGTACTGTTTTTGGATGAACCGACAGTAGGTCTGGACCCGCAGGTAAGGCGCCGGTTATGGGATTTAATCCGTCGGATGAACGAAGAGGGAATTACCGTGCTGCTGACCACCCATTATATTGAGGAGGCCGAGCATTTATGCAGCCGGGTAGCTATTGTCGATAAAGGTAAGCTCATTGCTCTGGATAGTCCCAAAGAACTGTGCCACCGGGTTGGGCAGTTTGTTGTGGAATGGACGGAAGCCGATGCGCTGCGAACACAGTTTTTTGCCAGTCGTGAAGCGGCGGCCCAGTTCGTCGGGAACTTGTCCTGTGTGGCGGCCATCCGGCATTCTAATCTGGAGGATGTGTTCGTTGAGCTGACCGGAAGGAAGGTGACCGGCTGATGTTTGTCGATATTTGGACGGTATTTTGGCGTGACTGGATTGTATTGCGGCGGCGTCTGGGCCGTTACATTTTTGCCCGGATGATATCGCCCATGCTGTATTTAGTTGCCTTCGGCTGGGGAGTAGGGCGTAATATTCCGGTTGGGCAAACCAATTATCTTGATTATATCGTACCGGGCATTATTGCCTTAAACTCTATGACGATCAGTTTCAATGCGGTCGGTTCGCCACTCAATATGAGCCGGCTGTATCATAAGACGCTGGAAGAATATCTGATTGCGCCGATCGGAGCAGCTTCGTTTGTAACGGGGAAAATCCTGTCCGGCGTGTTGCGTGGCCTGATCTCCTCGCTGGTGATTATTCTTTTGTCGTATGTATTTGGGGCTAAGTTTGCCATAAGCGGTTGGTTCCTTTTTGTGCTGGTATTGAACTGTGCGCTGTTTGCCGCGCTCGGTTTCGTGGCGGCCATGTTGCTTAATTCTCATGAGGATATGAGCAACTTCGGAACCTATGTGCTGTTGCCCATGTCGTTTCTCTGTGCTACCTTTTTTTCGACCGCTCATTTCCCGGACTGGATTCGCTGGCTGATTGAGCTGTTGCCGCTGACTCACACCAGCCAGGCTTTGCGCGGTATTGCCGGTGGACATGCTATTGCCTGGGAATCGCTGTTGGTATTGATCTTCTATTTTCTGTTGTTTTTTGGGGTTAGTGTGTGGCAGATCAGGAAATTCAGAGAATAGATTATGCAGATAAAAATTATGGGGACTTTTTCGTAAGGCAAGGCCGCAGCTCCCGACGAACACAGGTAAGCCGGCAGCAATGAGGACTTGTGGAAAAGTATCCTTCGTTTGGATAATTTGCAGGTACGTTCTAATGTTTGTCTACTAATATGAAAGGCCGAAGGTCTGTTTACCGTCCGGTAAGCAGGTCTTCGGCCTTTCATATTTCAGTGATTTCAGAACCTTGCCGGAAATTTTGCACGTCTGGCAGTTTGCCAGAAAGGAATTGACAAGATCGACCATTTATGCTATTATTGATAACGGTTATCATTATCAAATTTGTTATCAACTAACGATATGCATAATGCTAGTGCTAGGTAACCGCTGATTAAATGAATCGGTCAGGCTGGTGAGAGATTTTTTCGTCTGGCAAAGAAGCAAAACCGCGGGAATAGCGGCCCCTATTGCAAGGTTTAGCTGACGCAGCCAGGCGGAAAAAGCTCCGTCGGAACGCGCCGTGTGAATTAATCAGTGGTTACCTAGGGCATAGGCAAGAAATCATAAGGAGTGAGAAAAAAGGCAATGGCCACAAGAAGAGAACCGCGATTTAAACTATGCCGCAAACTGGGTGTCAATATTTACGGTCATCCCAAAGCACTAAGCCGGTTGACAAAGGATGGAGCAAGAAGCCGGAAAAAGACTTCGGAATATGGATTGCAGTTATTGGAAAAACAAAAGTTAAAGGCTTATTATGGTTTGCTGGAAAAACAGTTTTCCCGCTATGTGGAAAAAGCGAAAAAGGGAAAAGACATTACCGGTGTCGCTTTGCTGCGGCTCTTGGAGACCAGATTGGATAATCTGGTGTACCGGATCGGCTTTGCCAATTCGATACGGCAAGCCCGGCAAATGGTTACCCATGGACATATTACACTGAACGGCAGCAAGGTTAATATTCCGTCCTGCCATGTTAAGATCGGTGACTGCATTGCCTTACGGGAAAAGTCACGGGAAAATGAGATGTTTACCGGCAATTTTCTGGAACTGAAATCTTTTGACGTTCCTTATATCCAAAAGGACTTTACTGCATTTAGCGGAACGTTGACCCGCCTGCCTGAACGGGAAGAAATTCCTATCGAAGTCAATGAAATCCTGGTCGTTGAGTTTTACTCGAAATAAGCCGGGAATCCCCCGCTTGTTTTCAAAGGAGGTTGACTTATGTGCAAATATGACAGTCATCACTTTTGGGAAGGAGCTCTGGCTCAAAAGAGAGATCTTTGGCAGAGTAATGTCGGTAGCTTGGACTCAGCCGATGCGGCTGTTTTTATTAACACAACCATCCTTGACTATGGGAGAAACCGGCTGGACAATAACTGGGCCTGTTATTCCGATGTAAAGTCGTTGCTCGGTTTTGTTCAGTATGTCTATCTGCCGCTGGCTTTTTATTATGTGATGCATCAGAATGAGGAAGAACTGCTGATTCCCATGTGTTCAACGCAGGAACTGGTGGAGCAGATTCGCCAGTCCGGTTCGGCTCATGCGGCGGTAATGGAAAGAACGCTGGATACCCTAAGCCTGTTGTGGGAGTTGGATGATGAAAGCTGCCTGACTGAACTGCGGCGGTTTTGCATTGGCCATAATGAGTATTGGGAGCAAACTGGCGTAATTCTGCATATCGGCATTTATGCCGATACTTATGAAATTGCCCGGGATATTATGGCGATCAGCGAATTTCCGGAAGTGGTGGAAGAGGACATTGGACTAACCGGTGAGCAATTGCTGACCATGTGCCGCCACTTTTACGAAGATGCTCTAATGCGCCGTAATTTTGTGAAAATATTAAACAACCGGATTGGCTGCCTTATCTAAAAAAATAGGTACTGTTTGTCTGGTTGTGTCAGGCGGGAAGGTCTTGCTTTTTATAGTGATAATGATTATCGTTATAAAAACTGTTCAATAATGGTCAGGAGGGAAGCGGATGTCGATTTGGAGTAAGGCTGATTTTCAGCAAGTAAGAATAACGATACAGGGCGATGTCCTGGCGGAGCATCTGGAACTGTTAAAGAACTACCTTTTAGACAGGCTGCACTATGGCTACCGGCGTATTTTTTTGGATATGAATGCCGTGCAGTCTTTTCATCCGGCCTTGATCCAGTTGTTGGTCTATATCCGGCGTCAGTTTGATAAACAGGGCGGTAAACTTTCCATTGAATACCGTGACGGCATAATTGGGGAGTGGAATTAGTGCCTTGTCAGCCTTGAAAAGGTAGAAGCATGGCAGATAAGGTACTGGCCAAAAGAGTTATCGTGAAAAGAGTACATAAAAATAAGAATACTTAAGGAGGCGTTTCTGATGAAGCAAGTTACAGTCGTTTACTGGAGTGGAACAGGCAATACCGAATTGATGGCGAAAGCGGTCGCCGAAGGAGCGAAAAGTGCAGGCGCTACCGTGAAGCTGCTTTCGGTGGAGGATGCGTCGCCGGAAGAAGTGTTGGCTGCTGATGCCATCGCATTAGGTTGCCCGGCGATGGGTGACGAGGTGCTGGAGGAAAGCTTCATGGATCCCTTTGTGGAGGCGTTGGAAGGCCAGGGGATTGAGGGGGCTGCACTGGCTCTCTTCGGCTCTTATGACTGGGGTGATGGCCGTTGGATGCGGGAATGGGAAGAGCGGATCACGGAGCATAAGGCCAAAGTCGTGGGAACGTTAATTATTCATAATACGCCGGACGAAGAAGGTTTGGCCGAGTGCCGGACCCTGGGCGAAAAGCTGGCCGCTCAGTAAATTGCTTTCCAATCAATAAGAATCAGGGATAGGAGAAGGTTATGATGCCGCAAAATGTAATGCAAGAGGAGACAACTGCCATAGCCGGGCAAAACCAGCCTAAAAAAGACCGGTTCTTGCGCTGGCTGGCAGTTGAACTGGCACCCACTTTGTGTGGCAGTAAGCCGTCGACCATTTTATCACTGATTAATACAAAATCACAGCAAGCTCTTTCGCTTTGGCGGGAATATGGCAAAGCCGTTTTTTGTGATGCCGGAGTTCGGACGTTATCGTTGCGCAGCTTTGCCGATAGGGAATGCGTGCTGTTCTATCGGCCCGATACGTTGCTGTGGTGCATAAACCGGCCTGCTTACCGGGCCTTTCTGGAAAACCTGGGCTATCCCGTAGAGCAGGGCAGTGAGGCTTGTCTGGCGGTGCTTAAAGCGCGTTTTCACCAGTGCTGTCCGCATGAAATCGGGGTTTTTTTGGGGATTCCCCTTAAAGATGTGTTGGGCTTTATGGGGATGATCTCATTAAGAGAAACCTGCCGCCGGGATTGGTGCATTTATGGCAATCCGGAGGAATCGATTGCTGTTATTGAACGCTTTGCCCAGGATCGGACCCATGTGGAGCGGCTGCTGGCGATCGGTTTTTGTCCGGTGGAGATTATCTGCCGGGGAAAAGAGCGTTTGTCCTATACGGCATAATGGCAAGTATTGCTGCAAGGTCAGCCGGCCCGGAAGGGGCCGGCTGTTTTATATGACCGGAAAGATTAATTCGTCTAGAGCATGTAAAAATTAACGAAGTACGCATAAAAAGCACTACCAGGAGACGTTTCGGACAGGCTGAAAACATGTTCTAAATAAACAGCAAGGCTCTTGTTTTTCTCATAGGAGAAGACAAGAGCCTTGCTGTTTTTATACGTATAAAATAGGAAGTCGTTTGGTTAGCCGTTTACCGCACCTTGCTGTTTTTCAGCAATCAAATCTTCCAGACGTTCTTTTTGCCGCAGTAATTCTTCCAAGGGAGGTTCCGCCGGAACGCTTCCCGGTTGAATGGGCAGCAGAGGAGTAGCACTGCGGGCTGCTTGTTCGCTCATCAGCTTGTAGCCGAAAGCTCCGGCGATGGTGCCAACAACCAGGCCAATCCAAAAATCGCTTCTTGTGAACATTCGTTTCACCCCCTTTCTTAGAACCACTGATTTATTCGCACTGTATGCCTGACGGTGTCAGCAAAACCTTAAAATAGCTAGGCTTTCTTTCAGTTTTACTTCCCTGCCAGATGAAAAAAGCTCCCGTCATGCCGACAGGCTCATAAAAGCAGCGGTTCCTTAAGCACCTGCTTTTTTATTGGGAGTTCTTCTTTGGCAGCAGCAGTCTGGCGCTGTTAAGAACGACGCCAATGGTAGCAGCGTTATGAATCAGGGCGGAAACCATTGGATTAGTACGCCCGACTGCACCGAGCAGCATAGCTGCTGTATTTACGGCAATGGTAGCGGAAAAATTTTGCCGGACAATATCCATAGTCGTTTTGCCAAGTGAGACCACTTCGGAGAGCACCAGGGGATCTTCAGAGTTAATGGTAATGGCGGCGGATTCCACGGCAATATCGGTACGCCGGCCGCCCATAGCTACGCCTACATCGACAAACGCCAAGGCCGGCGCATCGTTGATGCCGTCACCGATCATCAGAACTTGTGACCGGCGTTGCAAACGGGTCACCAATGTGGCCTTATCCTCCGGCAGGACACCGGCATGGTAGGCATCCAAATCCAAGGTGGAAGCTACATGTTTGGCCACTGCCTCGGTATCGCCGGTAATCATCACGACTTCATCGACGCCGCGACGCCGCAACTGATTGATTGTTTTCTTCCAGGTAGGGCGGATGGGATCGCTGACAATGAGCAAGCCCAATAGCTCCTGTTCCCGGGCGACAAAGATCAGATTATAACCGTGGTCGGCTGCGAAATCGTAGTCGAGGGCTGTCATCGTCACGTCGTTTTCCTTCATGAAACGGAGGCTGCCCACTAGTATCTGTCCGCCGCGAAATCCCTTGAAATCAGGGATTTCCGCCCGAATGCCGTGGCCGACAATCGTTTCGGTATGTTTATGAGGCGGTATATCCCAGCCTTTATCGGAAACATATTCTAAGATGGCGGAAGCCAGCGGATGGGCGGAATGATATTCAGCGGAAGCGGCCAGTAACAATAGCTCCTCTTCCGGTACTTGCTCGGCTGTTTGAATGGCAATAACTTGGGGTTTGCCTACCGTAATAGTGCCTGTCTTATCGAGAACGACCGTATCGATACTTGCCAGAGCTTCGATATAGTTGCCGCCCTTAACCAGGACCCCACGGCTGGCTGCCTGTCCAATTGCCGCCGAAATAGCAGTGGCGGTGGAGAGTTTCAGACCGCAGGAAAAGTCAATAAACAGCATATTCAGGACGCGTTGCCAGTCTTTGGTGATACCGTAGACGAGACCGGCGGCAATGAAGGATATTGGCACCAGCATATTAGACATCCGGTCGGCGAAGTTCTGGACCGGAGCCCGGCGTGTCTGCGCCTCCTCAACCATATGGACGATACGGGCCAAAGCGGTATCGTCGCCGACCTTTTCGACCAGTATCATCAGATAACCGTTTTGCAGAACGGTTCCTGCATATACATAATCACCGATAGTTTTTTCAGCCGGGACATATTCACCGGTGATGGAGGATTGATCCACGGCGGCGGCTCCGGCGATAACTTTGCCGTCTACGCATATTTTTTCGCCCAGATGAACGCTGACCCGGTCTCCGGCTTTAATGCTTTCCAGGCTGACTTTGATTTCATGACCATCTGTTTCGGCTTTCCAGACAAACTGCTGGTCCAGATGCAAAAGCTGCGAAATATGCTTACGGGCCCGTTCGGCCGTATAAGTGGTCAGCATCTCAGCAAAATTGGACAGGGAAAGCAAGGTCAAGCTGGATTCCGGTTTGCCGCCAATAATAGAAGCAAAAACAGCCGTTGTAGTCAGCGTGTCGGCGTTCGGCTGGCGATCAACGGCTAAACTACGGATGCCGCTCACAATGAATTTGCGGGCGGCAAACAGGACATAAGCGCTCCGGGCGAGCTGCAATGTGGAAAATAAACCGGGAGAGGCCATACGCAGCAACTGAAAGCCGACTAAGCCGATGCCGGATAATATGGCATCGCGACGATATTCGGCAAATTCCTCGTTCGGGTCATACTGAGGGGCCGGCCGGGGTGTCGGTTTGCTGAGCAGAGCCCGGTTCAGTATTTGCTGCAATTGTTGAACCGGTAACGTGCCGGCATAATGAATGAACAGCTTTCCGGTATGGTCGATATAGGCACTGGCTATGGATGGCAACTGGCGGATGGTTGCCTCCAAGAGGGCCGCATTGCGCCCGGCAAGGCTGCTGCCTAAAGGAACGACCAGAGATTGATAGACCATTAGTTTCGTCCTTTCATTAGAGAATAAGCCCACCAGAGAAGCTGATAGCCTGACGGACGGTAGGTGGCTGTTGCCCAAAGTTTCTGGCTGCCCCAGATAAGGAAAAACATTGCCAGTACGGTCCTGATGTCCAGCGTCTTTTTACTGTGTTCCAGCAGGCTGTGGTTTAAGCGGCGGACCTTGCGGCGAATGGTGTGGCCGACCTGCCCGTAAGCAGACTGCGGGGAAGGCTGCTTTTGCACTTGATCGAGATAAGCTGTTAGCTGGTCAATGATGGAGGAATCACAAGTGTACTCAATCAGAATATTGCCGGTTTCGGCGGTAAACCCGATTTTTTTCAGCCCCGGTATGTAAGGCAAGGCGCGCTGCCAGGTTTGGATAAGCGCGGGATTGTGAAGCAAGGCACTGTGATGGTAACGCCGTCTTCCCGGTAAAGCGTGAAGAAGCTCAAAACCTTTGTCTTTAAGTAAATGGTGTAAACGGCGGCCTGCGGAAATTCCCAGAGCTAAACCAGTGAAATATGTCATAGTTCCAACTACCTCCTGTAATGTGCCAAAGCAAACTGTTCCAATTCCTGCAGAAAGGGGCTGTCAGCCACTTTCTCGGGAGTATATTGCAGCAATATGGAGCCTGTTGCCGTGTTGACTGAAAAGCTGGCGAGCTCCGGAGCAGCCGTTAACAGACGGTTCAGTTCAGCGGCGACAGACTGGCTGTTCAGTAAATGCTTTGAGTAAAGGCGGATTCTGCCGGGAAGATAGTGCTGAACCTGAAGGGATTGAAGAAATTGTGAATGCCGGCTTGTTTGCATATAATTTTTATATTTGTTTAACCAACCCATCATTTCCTGCTCCTTTTTTAACATGCCTGCAAAGTGGTGACGGTGCTGCCAAGTATGGAACAGCGACAGCATGGCAAGACAAGAACCCAATAGGATGTGATAGCGCCTGCTGAACGGCAATGAGGCGAGATTTCCTAACAGGGATAGTAACAGGCCAGCGTTGATTCGCTCCCGTTTGTTACTTAAAAGCACAAAACGGCCCCCTTTATATAAATGATAATGATAATTATTTCGTCCTATTACTTAATTCTATCGGTGTTTGGTATGATTTGTCAATATATGAAAAAGCCTGTCCACACCGAAATTTCCCGGAAATAAAATTCCTGAAAAATTCCGCGGGACAGGCAGCAGTAGAATTGCGTCCTACCAGCAATAATAGTATTCGGTCAAAAACAGCAGGGCAAATAATATGGCCAGCAGCAGTGCATCGCAAAGACAATCGTTTTTTGCCAATAACATAACTAAGGCCTCCTTATATTTATACAATTCATCTGAAAACTTCTTTTGAAATAATTTCACAAGGTAACGCTAAATGACATTTTTAGCAGTATATGTGGGATATTGCATAAGGTGACAGAAAACGGAAAGAAATCGGTTGCCAGGTACAAATAAACGGCAAATCACTCATGAAAATGAAATTATCAAAAAAGTTTTACTTTTTATAGTGTATTGACAGATGCATAAAAATTATATATCATGTACGTGAAAATGATTATCAATATCTTGATTGTTTCTTAATGAAGTGCAGGAGGAGAAAGTGTGGAAAAAGCAAATGTGACTGTGGCTTTGGCCGGTAATCCTAACTGTGGTAAAACCACAATTTTTAATAACATTACCGGATCGCGTCAGCATATCGGGAATTATCCCGGCGTGACAGTAGAACGGCGGGAAGGGGTGCGACGGTTTTTGGACCGGGATTTGGTCATTGTGGATTTGCCCGGTACCTACAGCCTGACTGCCCATGCGTTGGATGAAGTGGTGGCGCGAAACGTTATTATCGATGAAAAACCGGACATTATCTTGAATGTAGTTGATGCATCCAATCTGGAAAGAAACCTGTACCTCACGGCGCAATTGTTGGAATTGGAACGGCCGATGGTTTTGGGCTTAAATATGACCGACGTGGCGCAAAGCATGGGACTGGAAATTCAGGACCAGGTGTTAAGTGAAAAACTGGGCGTAACCGTGGCGCGGACGATTGGTAACCGGAACCAGGGGACAGAAGATCTGCTGAAAGCGGTTGTCGACACAGCGGATGTCAAGCAGGTCCGGAAATTTACTATTCATTACGGCACGCAGATTGAGGAAAAAATCAGTCAGATTATCACGGCATTGGAACCAATTGTGGATGCCAAATACCCGGTTCGCTGGCTGGCGGTTAAACTGCTTGAAAATGATGAAGACATTGTCAATATAGTAAGCAGTGTATCCGGTGGTGTGGCTGTTTGTTCTTCGGTTAAACAAATTAGAGAAGAACTTAAGGGCGTCTTGGGTGACGATCTGGAAATGATCATTGCCGAACAGCGTTACCGTTTTGCCGGAGAGCTATACCGGACGGTTACGAAAGTGAAAGGGTCGAATCAACTGGCTTCTTTCTCTGATAAAATCGATAAAATTCTTACTCATCGACTATTGGGCTTGCCTATCTTTTTCGGTGTCATGTGGTTATTATTTAATTTCGTATTCTGGGTTGGCGGTTATCCACAGGGCTGGATTGAAAACGGTACGGCCTGGCTGGGGCAAGCCGTGGGCAGTCATATGGCGGACGGCGATTTGAAAGCCTTGATCCAGGATGGTATTATCGGTGGCGTAGGCGGTGTTATTACCTTCTTGCCCAATATTTTGTTATTGTTTTTAGGAATTGCTCTTTTGGAAGATACCGGCTATATGACCAGAGCGGCTTTTGTTATGGACCGGGTCATGCGCGGTGTTGGTCTTCACGGTAAGTCCTTCATTCCACTGTTATTAGGCTTTGGTTGCGGCGTACCGGCCATTATGGGGGCCCGTACACTGGAGAATCCGCGGGACCGGATGGTGACCATCCTGATTTCACCGTTGATGAGCTGTAGTGCCCGTTTGCCGGTGTATACACTTTTGATCGGAGCCTTCTTTGCTAAAGACTATGCGGGAACAGTGCTGTTCTCCATCTATATACTGGGGATTGTTCTCGCTGTGGTCATGGGTGTTATTTTCCGCAAGTATCTTTTTGCCGGCGAACGGGAACCTTTTGTTATGGAAATGCCTCCTTACCATATGCCGACCCTCAAAGGGGTTGCCGTTCATATGTGGGAACGCAGTGTACTATATTTGAAAAAAGCGGGTACCATTATTCTGGCTGTTTCAATTATTATCTGGTTTTTAAGCAATTACCCCAGCGAAGTTCCTTACAGCAAGGATTTTGATCAGGCTAAGACACAGGTGGAAGAACAATTTGAGGCGCAAATCGCCGAAACGATTTATCAGCCACTGGGTATTGAAAAATTAGAAGACAATCAGGATCTGGCCGATGCTGTACAGAAGATTGAGGATGTTGAGAAACAAACCGAAGAGGCTACGGCTGAGCTGGAAGAGGGAAGTCCTGAAATGGAAGCTCAGCAGCAGGAAAAAGAAGCTAAACTGGCTGAACTGGAAGCTCAGGTCCCTGATTTGTATCCGGTAGCGAAGCAATACTATGAGTTTGGGCAACAAAAGCAGGAAGAACTGGATAAACTGGACAAAGAACAAACAGGGGAAAAATTGGCCCAAAGTTATGCAGGCCAACTGGGCAAAGCGATTGAACCAGTGATTAAACCGCTGGGCTTTGATTGGAAAATCGGTGTTGGTCTTGTGGCTGGCTTTGCCGCGAAGGAAGTTGTAGTAAGTACGATGGGAACCATCTACAGTGTGGGTGGCGACGATAAGGATGCCGGCGCCCTGCAGGATGCATTGCAGGCCGACCCGACCTTTAATCCGCTGGTGGCTTATGCGCTGATGGTATTTGTCTTGATTTATACGCCTTGTATCGCAGCTCTTTCGGTTATTAAGCGGGAAACTAACTCCTGGAAATGGATGATCTTCAGTGCCGTTTATTCCACAGTCCTGGCTTGGGTTGTGACGTTTGCGGTATATCATATCGGTTTGATGCTGGGGTATTAAGTAGATCAATAAGGGAGGGATTCGTCATGGAGACAATCATTTTGGCGCTTATCGGGTTCGGGGCCGTCGGTTTTGTTGTCCGCAAGATATGGATGACTTTTCAGGGGAAAAGTTCCTGCGGCTGCGGCAGCAGCTCCTGCTCCGGTGAAAGCGCGGACAAAGGTTGTTCTTGTTGTCCCCCAAAATAGTGTGAGTATTCCCGGGCCGCGGCAGGCGGGTGTTGTTCAGGGGAGGCATCCTTCTTGGTAAGCAGACTTCGTTTGATGTTTTTATTGGCAGTGTTAATGCCACAGGCAGTGATGTTTTTTATGACCCATGGCTCGGCGTTGGCGACGAACAGACAGTTCAGTGAGGTGCAGGCTTGCACCTTAGCCGTTGCTTTGCTGCTGGGGTTGTTTTTACCCGGTATAGCCGCCGAGTGGGCTGTTGGCAAAAAGCTGCATCTCATGCGCCAACTGTGCTCGCGGGTTAAACGGGGAGATTACCGGGAATTACTGCCTGTACCCAATGAGTCATCCGAAGGCGACGCTGTGGATCCCGTACTTGCGTTGATGCGGGATATGAACTGGATGGCCCGCCACATTCAAATACGGGAACAGGATATTACACGGATGATTGACGACCTGCGGCAATCCCGGGAAGCAGTGCGTGCGCAGAATCAGTTTCTTACCAATGTGAATGAGGAGCTGTTAGCTGCTCAGGCGGAGCTGCAGGAACGTACTGCTGAATTGGAAGCTGCCTGCCGGCAAATGGAGACAATGGCCATGACCGATCCTTTAACGGCAATCGCTAACCGGCGCTGCTTTTTTGAGCATCTGGAACGGCATTTTGCTGCCAGAATATGCCGGTGCAAGCCGATATCCCTGATGATTTTGGATATTGACAGATTTAAGACAATTAACGATACCTATGGGCATCAAGCCGGCGACAGGATTTTGATGCGGCTGGCCGAAGTCATTCGTGAAAGCAGCCGGGACAAGGACTTGCCGGCCCGGGTGGGCGGTGAGGAATACGCTCTTTTATTACCGGATACCGATTCCCAGGGAGCCATTGCAGTGGCCCGGCGAATCCAAAGCAAACTGGCAGTCAGTCAATTTGCTTTGGATTCCCGGGAACCGGCAACGGTTGTTTCCATAACGGTTTCTATTGGTGTGTGTACCATGGTGACACTCCCTTGCTGGGACAGGGATAAGCTGTATAGTTATGCCGATCAGGCGCTGTATTACTCAAAGAACAATGGACGCAACAGTATATCTTTTTATAATCCTGATACCGAATCAATCGCTGGAGTAAGGCTTAACTAACTGCGAGAAAGGATAACTTATGGGATCGCATTTGATTGCTTTGGATGATTTGCATGAAGTAGTGGAGGCGCTGGCCTTAGCTCTGGATGCGAAAAATTCCTGCATGTGCGGGCACTCGGAACGGGTGGCGGAGTTGGCGCTGTTATTGGCGGCAGAACTTGGCTTTTCACCGGAAGAACAGATGAAAATACATATTGGTGCCCATTTGCATGATATTGGCAAAATCGGCATTCCTGACAGTATATTGAATAAAGAGGGGAAGCTGACCAAGGAAGAGTTTGATCTTATAAGGGAACATCCGGTCATTGGGGACAGCATTGTAGGGCGGATTCAAGCTTTTCGTTCTATTGCCGATATTGTCCGCTATCATCATGAGCGCTATGACGGGAAAGGCTATCCTGACGGGCTGCAAGGGGAGGAAATACCGATTGAAGCCAGGATAGTGGCGGTGGCCGATTCGTTCGACGCCATGACAACCATCCGGACCTACCGGAGGGCGGTTTCGCTGAAGGAGGCACTGGCGGAGATTGTTCGCTGCCGGGCTACACAGTTTGATCCAGTAGTAGTTGATGCCTTGTTGCAACTGGCCGCTGAAAATAAGTTGCATAGCATGTGTTATGAAAGAAATACTAAGATTGCAGTCACAGGGTAAGGCTGCAATTTTTTAAAAACCTTTAATTGAGAATGAATATCAATATTAATTAGAAAAAGGAGAGATTTATATGTCGATTGTTATCGTTGGCGGAGATTATCTGGGAAACATCGAGAAGAACCTGTATGCTATGGGGGTCAAGGAACTGACCCATATTTCGGGGCGTAAGCCGATCGACCGGAACAAGATCAAAATTCCTCAGTCCACTTCTTTCATTTTAGTACTAACCGACTATATTAATCACTGTACAGCTCAGAATGTGAAATGCATCGCCAAGTCCAAGTCGATCCCCATGGTATTTGCCAAACGGTCTTGGAGTTCAGTTGAAGAAAAAATAAAACAACTGGAGACCAGTGGTCCGTCTGCCTTGAAAGCGTAAAAGAATTAGCGGGAATTTTTCCTAAGGCGAAGTGGGGAAGGCGCGCCTATCGGACATAGGTAAACCGGCGACAACGGAGCATGGCGGGGAAAAGACCAGTGAAATCATTATGATTTCAGTGTAAATAGGCCACTAAATAAAGGGGATAATAGAAATAGGAAATACATATAGCTATAGTTAAAAAGAGCCACTGTTGGTCGATGAGACAGTGGTTCTTTTGCATGACGGCTCCTGGTTGCAAAAGAAGGATTTCAGCTCGGATGATGAGAAGTTTGGAGAGGTAGTGGTTCGTCTACTTTGAAGGCGTAAAAGAATTCGCAGGAATTTTATCGTAAGGCGAGGCGGCGCGCCTTGGCGGGAAAAAGGTTAGGATAAGGAGGCAGTGAAAATGGGATATGAACAAGAATATTCTGAGGCATCCTTTTGGAGTAAGGCGCGGCAAACGGCGAAGAAAGCCGGTAAAAAAGTCATCTACAGTGCATTGCTGTTATATTACACAACGCGGCGGCCGGAGACGCCGAGATGGGCAAAAACAGCCATCTATGGCGCGCTGGGTTATTTCGTCTCCGTGATTGACTTCATACCGGATGTGACTCCTTTTGTCGGATATGCCGATGATCTGGGGGTGCTTGCCATAGCCCTTTCCGTTTGCGCGGCCTATGTCAATGAAGAAGTGAGACAAAAAGCGCGGGAAAAACTTTGCGATTGGTTTGGCAAGGAGGCATTGACAGTCGACGGAACGCTCGAAAGGTTCCGCAAATAGGTACTATGTCTTGCATAATAGCTGTCAGTTGTGGTATTATCAAAATGGTTTTATACAGACTGTTCCGGGTGGTATCCTCAGGGAGCTATACTGGCGCAGACTTTTCAATTATTTTTAACAATAAAAAACGATAACCGCTTAGAGCCGCAGGGACTGGGACGGAAAGGTAAGCAAGGGATAAGTATGCCTTTCGGATGGTTCCGAAAGGTTTTTTTGTATGCATAAAACGGTAGCTTCGGCTGTGCAGCAGTCGGTTGAACCGTTTCCAGATCGGTTGGCGTAAGCGGAATGAAGGCGGGAAGAGAGTATGGTAGCAAAAAAGCCCTCCCTTGCGGTGATCGGCGCCGGAAGGGTGGGCAGCGTATTGGCTGCTTATCTAATGGACAGGGGATATCCTCTGGTTGGAGTGGGTAGCCGGACTGAACAATCGGCCGCGCGGCTGGGCAACAGGCTAAAGGTACCGTGGTCGACAAATGGAGCGGAAATAGCCAGTAAAGCTGACCTTGTCATTGTTTGCACACCTGACAGCCAGGTAGAGCCGGTTGTGCAGGCCATAGCAGCAAAACGGGGCTTCTGGGCCGGACAATATGTTTTTCATACCAGCGGAGCACTGTCTTTAACACCGCTGGCCGCCGCAGCCGAAATAGGCGCCTTTACCGGATCGCTGCATCCGTTGCAGTCGTTTACCGATGATCCGGAACAGGAACTGCCGGCCGGGACTTATTTCGCCATTGACGGCGGCAAGGAAGCGGCAAGGCTGGCGGCAAGCCTGGTGATCGAGCTGGAGGGAGTAGGCTTCACGGTTCCGGCCGGCGAGCGGGGCAGATATCACGCGGCGGCTTGTATGGCCTCTAATTATCTGGTATCCCTGCTGCATTGTGCGGCCCGTCTGCTGGACGGTTGCGGCTTAACGGAATGGGAGGCGCTGCAGGCGCTGGCTCCCTTACTCAAGGGAACGCTGGACAATGTGAGCCGCCAAGGGACAGGTCCGGCATTGACCGGGCCGATTCGCCGCGGTGATGCCGCTACGGTGCGCCGACATATGGAGGCACTCCAGGCGGCGGGAGATATAGACAGATTGCTCTTATATCGGGCCTTGGGCCTGTATACCGTACAGATAGCTGAAAGACAGGCAGGTTTTAGTGAGGACGCGAGAAACGAATTAATAACATTGTTGAACAGTAACGGGAGGAATGAAAATGAGCGATAAAAAGATAACAGTAAGCGTGATCCGGGAACGGAAACTGGCGGGACAGGCCGTTTCCATGTTGACAGCCTATGATTACAGTATGGCCGTCACCTTGGACCGGGCCGGTGTTGATATGCTGCTGGTCGGTGACTCGCTGGGCAATGTGGTGCTTGGCTATGACTCTACCCTGCCGGTAACTATGGAGGATATGATCCACCATGGCAAGGCTGTCTGCCGAGGAGCTAAACGGGCTTTGGTTGTCGTCGACATGCCGTTTATGTCCTATCAGGTGACCGTCGAGGCTGCGGTGACTAATGCCGGACGGATTATGAAGGAGACGGGAGCCCAGGCGGTAAAAGTGGAAGGCGGCGAGGAGATGGCCGAGGTTGTCAGTGCCATTGTGCGAGCCGGTATCCCTGTTGTTGCTCATGTCGGCCTTACTCCCCAGTCGGTGCATCAATTGGGCGGTTTTAAGGTCCAGGGGAAAAGCCAGGCCGCCGCGCAAAAGCTGCTCAATGATGCACGGGCACTGGAAAAGGCGGGAGCTTTTGCTCTGGTTATGGAATGCATTCCGGAAGCTCTGGCCCAAAAAGTGACTCAAGCTTTGCAGATTGCGACGATTGGTATTGGCGCCGGTGCCGGTTGTGACGGACAAGTGCTGGTTATCAATGATTTATTGGGAATGTGCTCAGGCTTTACACCGAAGTTTGTCAAGAAATATGCCAATCTGGAGCGAATGATTAGCGAGTCGGTTACGGCCTATATCCGGGAGATTGGAGAAAAACAGTTTCCCGGGCCGGAACACAGTTTCCAGCTCGCTGATGTAGAATTGGAAAAGCTTTATTAATAGGAGTGTGCAGCATGCTTATTATAGAATCAATTGCAGATATGCGACAATTTGTCAGACAGGCCTGGGCGGCCGGCAAGACGGTTGGTCTGGTGCCGACCATGGGAGCCCTGCATGAGGGGCATCTCACGTTGATGCGGCAGGCCTGTGCGGCCTGTGATGTGGTTGTGGCCAGTATCTTTGTCAATCCGACCCAGTTTGGGCCGAATGAGGATTTTGCCGCCTATCCCCGTGATTTGGCCAGTGACAGTGAAAAAGCCGCCGCTGCCGGTGTGGCTGCTATTTTTCACCCGTCGGTGGCGGAAATGTATCCTACAGGTTTCAGCACGTACGTCCGGGTGGAGGGGATTACGGAGAAACTGTGCGGCCGTTCCCGGCCGGGTCATTTCCAGGGAGTGACAACGGTAGTTAATAAATTATTCCATATTGTTCAGCCCGACAAGGCCTTTTTCGGACAGAAGGATGCCCAACAGGTACTGGTGCTGCAGCGAATGGTTCAGGATTTGAATATGGATATTACGTTGGAAGTGGTACCTATTGTCCGGGAGGCGGACGGTTTGGCAAAAAGTTCCCGCAATGTGTACCTATCGGCGGAGGAAAGGCAGGCAGCGCTGGTGCTTTCCCGCAGTCTGGCCAGAGCGCAGCAAGCGGTAGCGGCCGGAGAATGCGATGTAGCGGTATTGAGGGAACTGGTCACAGAAGAAATTGCGGCACAGCCGCTAGCCGCTATCGACTATGTCGAGTTGTATGGCTATCCCGGCCTGGAGGATATTGACAGACTAAGTGGCAGGGCGCTATTGGCCCTGGCTGTTAAAATCGGTAAAACCCGGTTGATTGATAATTGTATTTTGGAGGCTAAGGCATGTTTTTAACATCATTGAAGGCAAAAATTCATTGCGCTACGGTAACGGAAGCTAATTTGCAGTATATGGGAAGCGTTACGATTGACGAGGCGCTGCTGGAAGCAGCCGGGATGTATCCCAATGAAAAGGTGCAAATCGTCAACAATAATAACGGCAGCCGGCTGGAAACCTATATAATCAAGGGTCCCCGGGATTCGGGCGTCATTTGCCTGAATGGCGCAGCAGCCCGTTTGGTACAGCCGGGGGACAAGGTCATTATCATCGCCTACGCCATGATGAGTGAGGCTGAATTTCATAGTTTCTCACCTGCTGTGGTTATGGTAGATGGCAATAACCGGCTTGTGGAGGTTCGCCACGGAGAAGTTCACGGGACTACCGGCTGACGTGGTTTTTGACAAATATCCGGTTTTCCTATGGAAAAAGGAATTGACGGAACGCCTAAAGTATATTATGATTTACTCATATATTTTGACTGTATATCACGCTGACTTTGTAGCTAAAGAGGCGTTTATTGTGGTAGGATAGGAAAAACTGAATCATACAGGCCGATTGGATAACCAAAGGCTAAAGAATGTTTTTTAAGCATTCTTTAGCCTTTTTTATTTTTGTCGATATGAACATAGGTAAGTCGACAACAGCGAGACCTTATGAAAAAAGGTCCGTAAAGGAATTGTAATTTCAAAGTTGGTGGACCACAGCAGGTCAGAACAAAAAAGTCCATCGGTAATATGTCAAGAGATTAAAAACGGATAACCCCTAGAAAGACTGCTGATGGATACCAAAAAATCGAAAAAGGAGGACTACCACCTAAGCCCCAGCTTTAATTTCAAAAAAACGGGGCGGCGATCAACGGTACGGTTAGGCCGTAACCGAAGGGATATACAGACGGTTGTCCTTCAGCAGCCGGAAGACCAACCGGACCAATTTTCTGGCAGTGAGGGCGAGCGCGCGTTTGTGCTGGTACTTGTTGACCTCTTTGTATTTAAGGTCATAGTAGCGCCGATGCTCCGTGTCGCAACGCACGAGGGACTTGGCAGCTTCACACAAGTAATATTTGAGAAAGCGATTGCCGGATCGGATGAGGCGGGTGTTCTGAGCCTCAAATTGACCGGACTGATGTTGGGA